>NZ_JALOCP010000065.1:0-26639 GCF_030511745.1 Paraburkholderia sp. SECH4 | reverse complement strand
GTAGTGGTGCATCTGGAATCTGGGTTCGTGCACCGGCATGCGCTTGTGACAAGGGCGTCATTCTTCCGGCGGCACTGCGCGCGCCGAAGCGTAGGTCTTCGAACCATTCGTCGGTTTTTTTCCTTCCTTTTATTCGGCATGGGCCTTGCTGCGGTTCGATGGAACGCAAAACGAGGTAACTGACATGCCGGAATACGCCGCCGCTTCTCCGCTTCCCCTCCCGCAGCGCGCTCATCGTCCTGAACCCAACGAGCCGCCGAATCCTGGTGAGCCCGACACCGTTCCAAGTCCGACTCCGGACCCCATCGAACCGGTTGCGCCGCCGATCGGCGATCCGCCGTCGCAGCCCACGCAAACGCCACAAGCCAGTCGGTGTCCGCCGTTGCTAGCCTCCAGCATGCAACTCTGACATGTTCTGTGCGCTGCACCACAGTCCAACGCAGCGAATTTATGTACTTGTTACAAAGCCGGCGCATCTTTTACCGGCAATTTACCGTCGTGAACCCTACACTGAATTGACGCCGCTCACGATGGCGGCGGGCTTCCCCCGGAGGCATCAATCATGAGACACCCAGCACTGCGACGTTCCGCGCGCCACTCGAAACGCGACTCCCGGCCAGGCAGCAAGAGCGCCCCGCCGGAGTCGCCGGACCCGGCCGCGCAGAACCGCGTCGCGCCCGATGCGCCGCCAGACGGCGAGCACAACCAGGGCGGCGTGCGTCGGGAAGGGCTGGAGTACCAGCGCGATCTCGGTTCGGAACAGGACGCATGAGCCCGGCTGACGGCCGGTAAGAAGGGTTCCGGTTTCGTCACGCAAAGCAGAAAAAATTTCCTCGCGGTGCTCTGATGCCGCGCGTTTCTGCTCGTTTGTCACATTTACATACATTTTTATTTCCGGCATCTCATAAAACGGCACGCGACTTGCATGCACCTTTTTGGCACATATCCGCATGCAACGAAGCAACCGACCAGGTGGAGCACCAATGAGCAGACTGATCGTGGTATCGAATCGTGTGGCGCCGACCCAGGAAGGCCGCCCCGCAGCAGGTGGCCTCGCGATCGGCGTGCTGGACGCGTTGAAGGAAACCGGCGGAGTCTGGTTCGGCTGGAGTGGTGAAACGGTAAGCGAGCCGTCCGCGCCGGTGATCGAAAAGCAGGGCAATGTGACGTACGCGACGGTGGGCCTCACCAAGCGCGACTATGACCAGTACTATCGCGGCTTTTCCAACACGACACTGTGGCCGACGTTCCACTATCGCAACGACCTGTCGCGCTACGACCGGCAGGAATACTCGGGCTATCAGCGCGTCAACGCGACGCTCGCCAAGCAGCTCAAGGAGCTGCTTAAACCCGGCGACATCATCTGGGTGCACGACTATCACCTGCTGCCGTTCGCGCGCTGCCTGCGCGAGCTCGGCGTGAAGAATCCCATCGGCTTCTTCCTGCATATTCCGTTTCCGGTGCCGGAAGTACTCCGTACGATTCCGCCGCACGAAGAATTGGTCAAGGCGATGTGCAGCTACGACGTGGTCGGTTTCCAGACCGAAGCGGATCGCCAGTCGTTCGTCGATTTTATCGAGCGCGGCCAGCACGGCACCTCGAGCGAAGACGGCATGGTGCACGCCTACAACCGCTTCCTGAAAGTGGCCGCGTACCCGATCGGCATCTATCCGGACGCGATCGCCAAGGCCGCCGAGCAGTTCACCGACCGCAAGCCGGTGCGCAGCCTGCGTGACGGCATGCGCGGGCGCAAGCTGATCATGAGCGTCGACCGGCTCGATTATTCGAAGGGTCTGGTGGAGCGCTTCCAGGCATTCGAACGGCTGCTGCTGAATGCTCCGGGGTGGCACGGACGCGTTTCGCTGGTGCAGATCGCGCCGCCGACGCGCGCGGACGTGACAACCTACCAGCGCATTCGTCAGACGCTGGAGGGCGAAGCCGGCCGCATCAATGGCCGTTTCGCGCAACTCGACTGGACGCCGATTCAATACCTGAACCGCAAGTACGAGCGCAATCTGCTGATGGCGCTGTTCCGTCAATCGCAGGTCGGCTATGTGACGCCGCTGCGTGACGGGATGAACCTGGTCGCGAAGGAGTACGTCGCATCGCAGGATCCGGCCGATCCGGGCGTACTCGTGTTGTCGCAATTTGCCGGTGCGGCTGAGCAACTGCCGGGGGCGCTGGTCGTCAATCCATTCGACCTGTCGCAGATGGCCGAGGCGCTGGAGCGTGCGCTGTCGATGCCGCTCGCCGAGCGTCAGGCGCGTCACGCGGACATGATGGCGCCGATGCGCGAGAACAATCTGTCGGTGTGGCGCGATACGTTCCTGGGCGATCTGCGCAACGTTGCGACCGCCTCTTCGGTGACGGCCAAAGCGGTAAAGCTCGCTGACGTGACGGCATCGTCGTCGTAGTCGTATCAAAGGCGGCGCGGGCGCCTTCAGGGACCGCGCGTGCCGGTCACGTCGAACTCTTTACCACGCGCATCATGCTGACCACGGCGGCGACCGCTGAAAAGCAGGCCGCCACATACAGCACGATAGTCGGCCCATTTTGCGGCGCGATACCGAAGATCAGCGCGACCAGTGCTGCGCCGAGCGTCTGTCCGGTCAGGCGTGCGGTGCCGAGCATCCCGCTTGCGCCACCGCTGCGCTCTCGCGGCGCGGCGGACAACATGGTCCGATTGTTCGGCGACTGGAAGATCCCGAAGCCTGCGCCGCACAGCGCCATGCGCCACGCGATTTGCATGGGCTCGGGATGCGCGCCGAGGGTGGCGAGCAGCAGCAGGCCCACGGTCATCGTCACGAGTCCGACGCCGCCCAGCCAGCCGGACGACACCTTGTCCGACAACACACCCGCAATCGGCGCGGCGATGATGATCACCGCCGGCCACGGCGTCATCAGCAAACCGGTTTCTACCTGCGACAAACCCAGCGTGTCCTGCAACAGAAAGGGCAACGACACGAAGGCCAGCATCTGCGCGCAGAACGAACACACCGAGGTGCCGATCGACAGGGCGAACACCGGAATTCTCAGCAAATCGATCGGCAGCAGGGGCGCGGGTTGAGTCAATTGACGGCGCACGAAGAAGTAGCCGATCACAACCGCAACGAGCGCCTCAGCGACGACCCAGCCGATGTGCTCGCCGTGACCGAGACCGTCGATTGCAAAGATCAGCAGACCGAACACGAACGCGTTCATCACCGCGCTCAGATAGTCGTACGGAGACTCGTGGCCGGGATTCATCGGCAGCGCCTTGAAGCCGCCGACAATCGCCGCGATCCCGATCGGCACATTGATCGCGAACAACCACGGCCACGAGGCGATGGCGAGCACGCCGGAGGCGACCGTCGGCCCGACCGCGGACGATATCGCAACGACCATCGCGTTGATCGCAACGCCGCGTCCAAGCTGCGTAGGCGGATAGATCATGCGCACGAGCGCCGTGTTCACACTCATGACGCCCGCTGCGCCGAAGCCTTGGACCACGCGGGCGAGCGCGAGCGTCGGCAGCGAAGTGGACAACGCGCAACCGAACGACGCCACCGTGAACAGGATCAGCCCGGCCAGATAGATGCGCCGGTAGCCGATGCGATCGCCGAGCGACGCAAGCGGCAGCAGTGAAATGGTGATGGCGAGCTGGTAAGCGTTGACGACCCAGATCGAGCCGGCCGCGCTTGCATGCAGATTGCGCGCGATGGTCGGCAGCGCCACGTTGGCGATCGCGCTATCGAGCACTGCCAGGGTGAGGGCGAGGGCGATAACCAGCATCGCCCAATAGCGTTGCGGAATCGGCAAGCCTTGTTCGGTGCTGTCCGCGAGCGGTGTGCCTGCGGCGAGTGGAGCGGCGGAGGCGGCATCGGCCGGCATCGAACCGTCCTTGCGCGATGGTTGTGCGTGCATCGTTCTTTTGATTTGGAATGGGGCGGCGCATCGATCCTATGATGAGCCACGCGCGCTGCGTGTCGCCCCGAAAAGACAAGACGGCACTCATTGACGATGCCGGCGCTGCGATAGCGTCCCGGCATCGCGTCTCACGCGTTACTTGAGTTCGTACAGACCGGTGTGGGTGGTCGAGTCGAGTTCGTTCAGATGTGTCATGAAGCGCGCGACCGCGTTGGTGGTCTCCGCGTTGATCGGCAGATGCGGCACCTTCAGCGCATGCAGGCGGAAGATGTAGCGATGCGTCTTGTCGCCACGCGGCGGCGCCGCGCCACCGAAGCCGACCGTGCCGTAGTCGTTGCGCAACTGCAGCGCACCTTGCGGCAGCAGCGAGCCATCGGTTTTGCCGGCGTTGCGCGGCAGCGATCGCGCATCAGCCGGAATGTTGACGACGACCCAGTGCCAGAAGCCGCTGCCGGTAGGCGCGTCCGGATCGTGAACGGTGAGTGCGAAGCTTTGGGTATCGCCCGGCGGCGCATCCCACTGCAACGCGGGCGAAATATTCTCGCCGTCTACGCCGAAGGCCTTGTCGTGGTATTCGTGGGCTTTCGGCATAAAGCCGTTGGTGGGGAAATCGTCGGACCAGAGACGGAAATCAGCCATCGTGTGCCTCCCTTCTTGGTGGTTCTGGGATGGTCGGAGCGTGCTGTTTTTGCTACCGGCTTGCCATTGAGCTGCCGGCCAGTTGCTGCCTGATTTCTGGAGCATCGGCACGCAAAAAAATGCCCCGAGCTAGCTAATCGAGTGTATCACCAGCGGCTCTTGAGTTCCCTCCAACAGGGCAGGCTACAAGCAGCTTTCAGCTACGTTCCTCAAAGCTCGGCGCGTCGCTCTTCAACCACTCGACGAGCCGCTGCAACACGCCCTCGATATCGCGATTCGCGCCACGCAAAGCGCATTCCCATACCACCCCGACGCGCCAGCCGCTTGCAAGCAGCGCCGCGCGAACCTTGTCGTCATTGCTGCGATTGCGGCCGATCTTGTCGCGCCAGAACTCGGGCCGGGTTTGCGGCCATTTGAACAGATGGCAATCGTGACCGTGCCAGAAACAACCGTGCACCAGCACGACGGCGCGATAGCGCGGCAGCACGATATCCGGCCGGCCCGGCAGATCGCGCGCGTCTAAACGAAAACGAAAGCCCCGGCCATGCAGCAGGCTGCGGATCAGGATTTCCGGCTTCGTATTGCGGCCGCGAATGCCGGACATCATCCGGCTACGCGTTGCGCTGTCGACGATATCGACCATCGTTAGCGTCCGGGTAGCGGATCGGGGCGCTCAGGAATAGAGCGAAAGGGCTTGCTTCGAACCATTGTGCATCTCCTCGGCGAGCAGGGTTTGCACATGCGGCAGCATGATGCGCGCCACTTCCCGCATCACCGGCATGACGACACTGTTGCCGAATTGCCGGTAAGCCTGCGTGTCGCTGACCGGAATCCTGAAGGTATCGGGAAAGCCCATCAGCCGTGCACATTCACGCGGCGTGAGGCGCCGCGGTCGCAACTGCTCGCCTTGATAGACCAGAATCTCCGACCTACGCATAAGTAAACCAGCTATTGTCAACATCTGCAAGTATGCTCAAAATGGACTGACAAGGCGGTTTCATCGCCTTCAATGGTCAGGAAATCTGGTGTCTTGTCGTTTTGAAAGGTTTTTCGGAATTGAGTGCAAAGCCGCAGCGAAGCCCCCGGAGCCGGAAAGCAACACCGTACCGTCGTCCATCGGAAGGCGGTCAGTCAACGGAGAATGTCGCGGACCTGGGTGTTGTCCGCGAGCTGCGGTGTGATCCTCGGCGATGTTGACTAGTAGGCAACTCTTCGAGCCGAGTTTGAACGTCAATACGCGTACCCGGATCGACCCAATTCGAAGGAGGTAAATTGCATCATCGCAGCGTGGCACGAAGAATCCTTCTCCCCCGGTTTGTTCTCACGGAGCTCTCAGACGATAACGATCCTGCCGCGGTTTTGGTCAGCGACGCACGCGAACCATATTTTTGTCGCGAGAAACTCGTCCCGGACGAAGGTAGCCGGCCTGATGGCAAGCCAAGATGGATGAAGCATCAGTTTAATCTTCTTCCTGTTGTGGTTGACGCGGCAGGCGCTCCCTGGTCTGAGGCATCGGTCTACCTCATATCGTGCCTTGAAGGAACTCCGGCTCCGTCGATGGCGACTTTTGCAAGCATCGCGGACGATTTGTCCGCATACCGCCGCTTCCTTGATGAATACGACGTCGACTGGACGAAGTTTCCAGACAACAGACTGGCAAGGCCTACCTACCGTTTCAACGGTCACCTGAAATTCTCAATAGGTGCAAGTGAAATTGCCGCCGCCACTGCCAGACGTCGGATGGGCTCTGTTATCGCCTTTTATCGCTGGCTTGCCGAAGAGAAGGTTTTTACGCCCGCGAACCAACCGTGGGCAGAAAGTGATCGCTACGTTGAGTTTTCAGACAAGCAGGGATTTCGGCGCACGAAGGTGGTCAAAACGACCGACCTGAGGATCAACGTTCCTGTGCAGGACGATCCGTACGATGGAACCATCGAGGACGGGGCAAAGCTACGCCCGCTTTCCCGTGATGAGCAGGAGTGGCTGATTGAAGCCCTGAGTTCCATAGGTAATACCGAAATGACGCTCATCCACGTTTTCGCTCTTCTTACGGGCGCGCGTATCCAGACCGTTCTTACGTTGCGGGTGAAGGATGTCTATCTCCCGGTGCCCAGAGATCCAAAGAGCGAGGCCAGGCTGCCTGTAGGGCACGGAACCGGAATTGACACCAAGTTTGACAAGCAAATGGTGCTTCACATTCCGCGATGGTTTTGTGAGAAGTTGCGTACCTATGCCGAGAGTCCACGAGCCAGAAAGCGTCGTTTGCGCGCAACCGGGGGTGATCACGAGGACCAATACCTCTTCCTGAGCCGACAGGGCGTCCCGTTTTATCAGAGCAAGGCTGATTCAACGAAATTCAATCAAGAGAACACGTTGCGACATACGAAGTCCGGTCAGGCAGTGCGTCAGTTCATTACCGAACGTGTTGTGCCATACATTCGCGAGACTCATGGAGCCAAACACTTTTACTACCGCTTTCACGATCTTCGCGCGACTGCAGGCATGAACTGGACCGACTATCAGTTGGATCTGGTGGCGCAGGGGCGGACAACGCTCCATCAAGCTCGGGAATATGTTCAGGTGCGTATGGGCCACGAGTCTTCGGAGACAACCGAGAGGTATCTGAAATTTCGTCAACGACTGGAGCAGGTGCGCCGGGTCGAGGAGAAGCACGAGGAACATCTGCGAGAACTGTGTGAGCGCGTCATGGCGGGGTTGAACTGATGCTGTCTGAACGTCCGGTTGACCTGCTCACTATGCCTTTTCCTGCCGAAGTTGAACTGCTGCACCCCGAGCGCGCGATACTGCTGTTCGGAGAAGGAGAGTCATTCGATATCGGCGCGTTCTGCTATACGACGCGATCTGTCTCGGGGAAATTCCGGAAACGCCGCAATCGCCCTCGGTGCGAGATGCTGGTAGACATGGACACTTTCGAGCGATCACGGGTGGAACCAGTCCGGGCCGCGATCCGGTATTTTTCCGAACTTGTTACCGCGGGTGGCAAGAGAGTCACCACGGCTGGCAGCTGGGCGAACTGTTATCGCCTTTTCCTGCACTACGCCGAATCGAATGGGTACAGCGATGTGCTGACGGATCCGTCGACTGTCATGGAAGCCTTTCACGCCTACGTGAAGCATCTGAGGGAACGGATTCAAACAAACACACTCTCACCGACTACCGCTGTACACTACCAAAACAACACAATGAAGGTGTTGTCGGCTCTGACTGGTATCGACACCTTGCACCACGGGATCGATCTCAGTCAATCCAAGGGGAGTGACAAGCAGATCACCGAGCCGCCACCCGACGAAGATAAAGGCAAGGTACTCGCACTTTGTCATGCACTGTTTGAAGGACTGTCGACGCTCTGCCTCGACAGTCAACCGTATCCATTTGCTCTAACGGTGCCCCGATTCATGCGGGCTCTCAATGATGTCCTATGGATCTTCCCGTCACGCCAATGGTGTATGCCACCGTATCAGTTGGCTGATCGCGAGAGTCTGGGTACTCCGGTATGGGCGTTTGACTATGAAGCCGGCACAGTCTTTCCGGCCGACAAGATTGAACATCGCTACGCGACGAAGGACTCGGCAAAGCGGGCGGTTGCGACGGCAAAGACCGCCATTGCTCGTGGCAACGGGACAGTTCGCAATGTCTTCCGAGTCAATGCCGCTTTCACAGCGCACAATGCTTTCGTGTTCCTGTTTCTCACCCACACCGGCATGAACTGGGCCGGTGTCGCAGCGCTTCCGTGGAACGAAGATTACGAAGTGAGCATGGAACGGCAAGGATTCAGGACGATCAAGTATCGTGCGGGTGGAAGACTCGTTTCGTTTGAAATCCAGAACATCTTCATGCCGGCATTCAAAAGATTTCTGAAACTACGGACGTACTTGCTTGATGGACGTGACTTCGACCCGCTATTTCTGAATCGGCCACTCAGTGCGCGGGAGAACTCAGTGACATTCGAGCTCGAGCCGCTAGCGGATTCGGGTTTGTGGCTATGGCGCGTCTACAAGTCCCTTCTGAACATTCATCCGGACCTGCCTGTTCTCGGCTCCAGAAAATTCCGTGCAGCCAAAAGCGACGTCTTGCTGCGCGCAAAGGAGGATCCTGTGACTGTGGCTCGCGTGCTCCAGAATTCGATCAGGACCGTGCTGCGTTCATACGCCGCAGGCTCGCCCAGAACTCAGGAAAGCGAATTCGCAGACTTCTTCGATGGCCTTCAGGGCGCCGTAATCGCCAAAGGCGAGCAGATCGAGAATGGGGTTGAGATACCGGTGGGCAAGTGTTCTGCCCACGGCTCGCCCCATCAGTCCGGTGACGCACCAGTTAGCTCAGATTGCCAGACTCCGGAAGGATGCCTCTTCTGCGACAAGTACAAGGTGCATGCCGACGAGCCCGATGTGCGAAAGCTTGCAAGTTGCCGGTACTGCATCGAGCGTACTGCCCATCTCGCCGACAGTCACGAGCAGTTTCAGACACTCTTCGGGCCCATTTTCGAGCGTATCCAGAACCTACTCGATGAAATCGACCAGCGTTCTCCGGGGGTTGTCTCCCGGATTGTGCGCGAAGTCGAGGCCGGAGAGCTGGATCCGTACTGGTCGGGCAAACTGGAAATGCTCATCAATCTGGAACTGGCCATATGACAAGTAACATGAATGTTAGTCCACTGCCCACGTCACCATGGTCTGTCGTTCCTGCATCGCCTTCGTTGCCGTCGGACGACATGGTTATCAGTCAGTTTGCCGATGGACAAGTTGCGTCAAGATACGGGGAGCTTGCATGGGACTGGACGCCGTACAGTCCTTCCGGCGAGATCCGTATACTGAACTTCTGCTACTGGGGGCAGCCCGAGGCGTTGACAGAAAAGCGCAGTGACCTCGTTTCGGAAATCCGCTGGCTGATGTACTGCCTCATCTCGCGTTCCGGGGCAAGGCACTATACATTTAGCACTCTTGCAAAATATATGATGATGTTCCGTCGGCTCGCAACTCACTGCGAGAAGCGGGAGCTTTCCGTTCGTCGCCTTCTGGCCGACGCTCCACTGCTTTGGACATTCATTACCACTGAAAAGGCCCACATCGTCCGGGAGTTGCGCAATCTTTTCGGGAAACTGGCGCGGATCGGCAGCAACGTTACAGGATATCCAGTTCCAGACAAGAAATTCATCAAGGCTATCAACGTGGTCTCTGATCGCTACGTTGCTTCGCTAAAACAGCACTCCCCACTACCGACACGAATCTATTCGCATGTCATATCGGTGCTTTCACAGGAACTGACGGACTTCCAGTTGGTCGCGCAGAATTACCTTGATTTAACGCGCGAGTGCGTCCTCAACCCACTGCGCGGGCGGGGGGCGAACCACCAGAGTACGAAAAGGGACCTGCGAGCAAAGGGTAGCCCCTACGAGCCGGCAATGCCAGCGCTGCTGGACGAGTTCGGATTGACTGAATACTTCAGAGCAAAGGGATTAAATCAAACCGTCAATGGTCTCTCGGCGGGTCTTCGACGCATCCTGACCTTTGTCCGGCTTACAATCCAGGCGTTTTCCGGCATGCGCGACAGCGAGATATCCTCCCTTATGTATGGATGCTTGGAGGAGCGCCATGAACATGGCCGCACACACTACGTAATCCACGGAACGACCACGAAACTCAACGGCGGGAGACCAAAGAAGACAAGGTGGATCACAAGCCGCGAGGGAGCCCGGGCGATCGAAATCGCCAGGCAGATTACCAGCCTCAACCGCAACCTGTTCACGCGGGGCAAGCTCAATGGTGACCTGGGCCTGCGGGATGTGCCCCTTCTGGCGTCAGTAGCCCATCTCGGGCTGATTAGGGGCCGGTGGAGTAAATCGCGCGGAAACCGGATGCTTCCGGGCCGGAACCAAATAACGCAGGCTGGAGAAAAAGTGCGCGCGCTTCTGCGGCCGGCATTGACCGAGGAGGACCTGTGCGAACTCGAGCAGATCGATCCCCATCGGGCATGGCGGTCGGAACAGAAGTTCCAGCTCGGGGTGCCATGGAATTTTACGAGTCATCAGCTACGTCGGTCGCTCGCGCTTTATGCGCAACGATCAGGGCTGGTCTCACTTCCCTCGCTGCGACGTCAACTTCAGCATATCACCGAAGAAATGTCGCGTTACTACGCAAAAGGATCGGCCTTCGCGAAGGACTTTATCCGCGGTGGTAATCGACACTTTTCTTTTGAGTGGCGCGAGACGCAGTCGATCTCGTCGGCGCTAAGCTACATCCAGCATGTCCTTCTTTCCGATGACGTTTTGTTCGGTGGCCACGGAAATTGGATCGAGCATCGCCTTCGCGACAGAAACGGCGAGATCGAGGTGGACAGGGGCGTCACGTTGAAACGGTTTGATAAGGGCGAGATAGCCTACCGGGAAACCAATCTCGGCGGATGCACGAAAATCGGACCCTGCGACAAGCGGCCGATACGATGGCTCAATATCGATTGCGTCAAGGGATGCTTGCATCTGGTTGGAAGATTGAAGATGCTTGAACGGGTTATTGTTCACTATACGAAGCATGTAGCAACGCTGGACCCTTCGTCAACAGCATATCAGAGCGAAAAGGCAGATCTCGACGTACTGGTTAACGTTCGTGATCGGGTGCGCGCTCAATCAAAGGGGGAAAGCACATAATGACAGATGGCAGCGACCAGCCCCTTGAGGACTACTATTCGGCCTTGCGCCGTCTCCAAAATAGGGAGCCGAAAAATGTGCCCAAATGGACCAGAATTTCCAACGATGCGGTGTCGCTTGAGGCAGGACGCGGCAAGGGGAGCATCAAGAAGTCCCGTGCGGTGTTCGCGGACCTGATACAGGCCATCAACGAAGCGGCTTTGGCAGAACAGGATCTCGATCAGGACCAAAAAGGGAAGCTGGAGAAATACAAGGGTGATGCAAAAGACTACCGGCTTCGCTATGAAGCCGCGCTCGCACGGGAACTCTCCTTGTTGAAGGAACTATATGAGGTGAAGAAGCAACTAGCAAGTCTGACCGGTGAGAAGGTGGTTCCTTTGCGCAAGCCGCCTTCGAATAAACAGGACTAACATGCCGTTTGGTCGTCAGCTTGCTGCACTGACTGGTCAACGTCGACGCCCGAAGGTCGGTCTAGCAAAACCCCCCTCCACAAACGCGCGCGTCTGCGTCAGGTCCATCTTCGCATACGCGGCCGTCGTCTGCATCGACGCGTGTCCAAGTAACTGCTGTGCGACCGGCAGCGGTACCGTGTGGTCAACGACCAGCGTGCGCACGTAGCCGTGTCGGAGCCAGTGGGTCGACGCCGCGCGCAGCATCGCGAGCGTCACGCCGTCACCGGGCGCGACACGCTCTTCCGCCGCACGAAAGACCGCCTTGACCTCCTCATGGAGGCCGCTCGACCCGAGCGCATCGCGCCTCTCGCTGTGAATGAAAGGCAGCAGCTCGAAGGCACCCGGCTCGGGCGTCAAGCCGCGGGCGAGCCGGTACGCGCGCAGCGGTGGCACGCAGACGGCGGGCAGCGGAATCGCCCGCAGCTTATTCCCCTTATCGCGGCAAACCCGCGCTGGTTCTGCTGGGCTCAATCGGCCGCATGGTAGCCGGGCCTGTCAGGTCGGGGGCGGGTTGCCGGATGGGGCGGCACGTCAGGAACTTCGGTGTTTCTGGCGAAGCCAGAACAAGGCGCCATCGACGACGTATCGATACGCGCTGAGGCATCAATTGCGGGGGCTGCCTTTCGCGATGTGTCCCGCCGCGATGGCGTGATCCGCTCCCGATTTATCTGTCCATCATCGCGCGAAGGACCGGTCCTTGCGACGTCGCTTAACGTTGCAATTGATTGTGCGGAAGCGGCGAATGTCGTGTCCGCTTGTGCTGACTTACTTCGCCGTACGGCTCGTAGACGGCCCCTACCGCTTACCCGGTTTGACCTGCATTTTTCCCTTTCTTGCGACGCGGGCTCTTCAGCCGCTGTTCTACGTCCAGAAGTAGATCACTCGGGGCACAGCCGAGCGCTGCGGCAAGTGTGAATAACATAGTCAAGGTCGGCTGGTTCTGACCGAGTTCCAGCATGCTGACGTAGTTGCGGCGGATGTCGGCCTCAAAGGCGAGCTGCTCCTGTGTCAAGGCCGCCTGCAGACGACGCTCACGCAATACGGCGCCAAAGGCATCGACAGCTTCCAAATCTCGCTCCCAGTGAAATGGGAGCACTGTCGTTTTGCCGCTATAATTTGTCTTCCCAGCATACTGGGAATTTGCAGTGTAATTTGGCTCGGCACGCCTTGCCCAGCTTGGAGTTGCGTCTGTTTGAATTCGACACGTGAAAATACGCGGGATCGAGCCGGAAAATCACGGGTGGGCTGAACGACTCAACCTGGTGCGGAGAGTTGACTCGGACTTAACCTGCTTCGCTAAACAGCAAATTGTGTGAGCATCGGATTTAACCTTAAGGAACATTGATGTTGGTAACGGATACAAGCTGGGCAGAGTTTCATCCTGTCAGGCGAGCGCTCGCCGACCCCTATCAGGCGTGGCGATGCGTCGGATGGACCAGCGAGACGATGAACTTCCTGATCGTTGCGGCGCGTAACGCGCGTTCCCACGGGCAACTACCGGACGGCTGGCTGGTGGGAGGGCCG
The DNA here is from genome assembly GCF_030511745.1 of Paraburkholderia sp. SECH4. Lineage (NCBI taxonomy): Bacteria > Pseudomonadati > Pseudomonadota > Betaproteobacteria > Burkholderiales > Burkholderiaceae > Paraburkholderia > Paraburkholderia sp. SECH4. The sequence goes on along the minus strand of NZ_JALOCP010000065.1, from coordinate 13,457 downwards.
GAGGCACTGCTCGAAGCTACCGCGCAGATGGAGACCGATTCCTTTTCTGTTTACGTCGTTGGGCGCGCCACTGACGACGGCGACGTGAGTTTTGGCCAGGTCACGGGCATCTGGCGCGAGCGGAACCAGATGGGCGATGTACCTTCATTCTGGTACTCCATTGGCGGTGGCGAGCCCCAGCCCTGTTCCCGTTTCCGGCAGCGTTCGGAAGTTCTGCCCGAACTGGTCAGCGAGCTGAGCATCGACGCGCGCGCCGTTTCCCGGCAGGTGAACCGGTAGGGCGAACCGTGGGCCGCGATCGGTCACCGCGCGCTTGTCGCGTTGAACTGCATCCACCGGCCCTTCGACGGAACGCCGGGCAGCATGCGCATCCAGATCGCGTCAGATCTTCGTCCGGAAATGCTCCACCGCAGCTTCCCGGATGACATCCCGGCGGTGCGATCGCCTGCCGGTCTGCTCGTGCTCGCTGGTGACATCTTGTCACGGCCTGGCGCCAGATCAGGCGACCACGTCGCGTCGTCCCACTCACCCATTACGTTCGCGCGTCTCGCGTGCGACAGGATCCGGGTCGCTGACCGGTGTCTGCCTGCAGGTCGCCAACAGGGATCTGACATGACTGACGAAGACTGGCTGTTACTGAAACGCGCTGTGCCGTTGGCAACCCGCGACGGCCTGCCCTATAGCGTGCGCATTGCCGTCGTCCCGCAGCCATGGCAGGGCGGATTGCGCGAGCTGATTCGGTGCGAATCGGTGCCCGTCTTCAATGACGACGGGCAGGGCGACTGCCTGTATGCGTGGGATTGGGCGAAATGGCCTGGTGGTCAGCTGTACTGCCGAAATTAGCGCCGGGGGAGAAGAAGGATAGCTCCCGGTTGTACCCGGTTCGCGCTGTAGCCACCCTCGCGGTAGCCTGAATGGTGTTCGGCACCCCGATGCAATAACGACAACTGTATCGCTGACCTGATCCACCATGGCGGTCACCGAACTCAAAACACGAGCAGTACTTGAGGAAAATTGCCGATGAGGTTCAGCATTAATGAAGAAGAAAGACAGTCCCTGCGGCTCGCCGTGCCGATCATCGAGAGCGATGACCGACCGCCGTACGTGCGACTCGCGGATATTCCCGAACCGTGGCGCGGCCAGTTTGACCGGGCACTCACAGGATCAGCATGCCCCGTCGATAGCGATGAAGGGGATTGCGCCCATGCCTGGGATTGGACGGACTGGCTGAATGGGCGCTTTCCGCGATGGTGATGTGAGACATCCGCCGCGCTGGCGCTACCTGACGTCGCGGGCCACGAGCCCCGCGGGAGAACCCGCATTCGACGTCATCGAGGACACCTGTACCGATCCTCGCTGCGCGCGTCGAAGCCATCGGCCAACCAGACTCAAACAGGGAGTAGGTATTATGCACGCCACGTATCGTGGCCGATTTACGCTGACTGACGTGCAACCGCCGCCCACCATCCCACCGCCAGTCGCCACCGGCGGCCTGGTGCTATACCTCGACTTCGACGGCGTGCTGCACCCGGAAGACGTGCGCCGGCGCACCGGCCGGGGTCCGTACATTGCCAGTCCCTCCGGTCACATTCTTCTTGAGCACGCTCCGCTGCTTGCCGATGTCCTGCGACCATATCCGGATATCCGCATTGTGCTGTCCACGTCATGGGTGTGCTGGTACAGAAGCGTCCATCGCGTCGCGCGCAAGTTGCCACCCGAGCTGAAAGCCCGGGTGGTCGGAGCGACGCTCCACGAAGACATGGATGAGGAGTCTTTCCGACAGGCGCCAAGAGGCATGCAGGTATGGGCAGATGTGCTGCGCAGGAAGCCGGCCGGCTGGCTGGCACTGGATGACGACTACCTTCACTGGCCGACGTGGTGCCGCGAGCAGTTGGTCCGCACCGACGAAGTGCTTGGGGTAAGTGCGCCACACGTGCTCGACGAGCTGAAAACGAAGCTAATTCTGCTGCACGAGCCGCAGGCTCAGTGACGAAGAATCATTGTGACGACGGCGATCCGTCGCCCGGATCCCGAACTCGCAGGTGAAATTACCGGGGAAGTCGCGCACCGGCGTCAGTAATCTCGACGCCTGCCCGTCGCACCGGACCGTGCGAGTTCAGGGTTGAGTGGACAAAGTTCCGAGCTAGGTGAATCTCGAGAGCTCAGGTCGGACCCTCACCCCTTTGCAGTAACGCTGTTTGTCGGAACTCGCGTGTACGCGCATTTAGTTCGTGTGGCCGCAAACCTGGCCACTGCTCAGATGTAAGTCTGGCCATACAGTGCGCTTCGTTTGGGCTGTCGGTAGCCAGTTGTCAAATTTGCTTCCAGTTGGGCAACGAGTACAGGCGGCTCAGGCTGTGATGCATGCGTACGGAGCGACCCCGACGACCTCCACGGCACGGGCGCAGCTGATCGGGAAAAACGCGGTGATGATGTGTGATTCCATGCTGCTGCCACCGAACATCTATCTGCGTTGTAACGTCCCCAACGATGAGAACCTCGCGCATCTCTAGATGCGCAGCTACCGGCCAGTAGTCCGGCCAGCTTTCGCGCAAGATTCGCTCCAAGGTGTAAATCCCACCGAGGCGCACTGCAAGCTTGTCGCTGCCCAGTTGCTCCGCGGCCTTGCTGAAGCTTTCGGAAACTCGTCGCTGGATATCGGCTCTGGTCTGCTCTCGTGCCGAAGCCTGGCAGTCTTTGCCTGCGCGAGCGCCGCTCACGCAACGACCGCTGCGCCAATGAATGTCGCGAACGGTCTCAAAGCGATACCGCTCTGCACTTGAGACCGCTAGTTTATTAGGTACTTTACCGAAAGGAGCGAAAATCGGCATTGTCGCCTGTTAGCAGGACGGCGGTGCGTTCGACAATCTGTCGTAAATCGCCGACAATGTCTTATTCAAAAAAATGCGCCCAGTGTGAAGATACGCTAAATTTTGCGCATCGGCGGTTGCATATGGCGTAAAAAGCAGAAGAGAGACTAAAAAACGGGGCCCCATGACTAGCGCGAAACTAGACCGTCGGCAAGCGGCGATCGCCGAGCCCACGGAATGCACAGGCCGACCGCGGTACTCCGAGGGATGTTTGCGTCTGAATCGGGGTTGGTCGTGACTGCGCGAGCGCCAGACTCTCCTCAGGGCATGGGACGACTCTTCAAGATCGCTGTGTCGGCGGGGATAGAAAGTGCTGTGCGATTGCACATCGCTCGCGGCGCTGATCTTGAGTGTCGCGACGAAAAGGGGTTTACGCCACTTATGGTGGCCGCGTCCCGCGATTGGTCGGGCGTTTGTCATTTGCTTCTGAGCGCTGGTGCTGACGTGCTTGCGGTCGATTCGGCCGGCCGAAATGCCTTGACTATCGCGCGCGAATGCGGCGCTACTACCGCCGTTGCAACGATAAGCGCTTATCTGGATCGCTTCGCTTCCTTCGACCTCTCCTCGATGCCTCTTGTGGAAAACGGGAGAGGGAGTGCCGGACTGACATCCGACAGTCGGATCGCCGATAAAGTCTGTATTGAGCGGCCGGGAAGTAATATCCAAATACCTCGTGCGTCGTTAGGCCGACTTCACGAAAGCACAGATAATTACAAGGCACCCCAAACAGCCGTAAGCGAAACGGTACGCGATCGGGGTACTGCGGACGATGGCAGGTTTCAAAGACTTCGAGCAGAAAACGGGTCGATAGCTTTGGGCTCCGTTTCAACAAGCTCTGCGGAGCATGAAGACGGGACTGCTTCCCCTTGTTCTTCAAACGTGAACGATAAGAACGACAAGCATATGTCTGCTTCTTATGGAGTCGCAGTGTCGGCGACACCTGATGGCAAACACGAGCCGGTAATTGAATTGACGTTTGGAGACTGGGTGGAAGTCGATGTCTCGGAGCCGCCGGCCGCAAATATGGTTGTTGTTCATGCTGAGACTGAACGACAGCGGCGAATAGACGACTATACGCCAATCGACCTCAGCGAAGCGTGGGACGAGATTGATGCGTATCTGCCGGAATCCGCAACACCACTACCGCGATTAGACGACCAAGGTTTTCGGGACGCGCTGCGTCGATTGCTGCTGCGGGCATTACGCGAGGGCAGCATACCGCGCGTCGCCATTGAGAATGGACTGTCGATCCGTGGCGACGGCGAAGACCGTAACCTGCGTGCCGAGGCCGCGCTCGAATTCGTGATCGGAGATATTGGGGCTGACATCGATGAGCGTATCGAGTTCTCATCGGCAATCCCATCTGAAAACTTCGAGGTATTCGTCGATGCAGAGGAAACCGAAAGCGAAGAACTCGAAATACGTGGAGCCATCCAGCATTTCGAAGAAACGTCAGCGGACAAAAATAGTCCATTGCAGTTGTACCAGCGCGCAGCGGTCAAACGTCCACTTTTGTCGGCGGACCAAGAGATTCAGCTCGCGCAACAGATGGAGGATGCAATTGCCCGTGCGCTTGACGCATTGACCTGTTGGCCTGTAGGGATGCGCCGTCTCCTTGAGGAAATTGACAAAACGGCAGGCAGTACTTCTAGCCTGTCGACGATCATCGTCTTGAGTAGCGGTGAAGCGGGCGACAGCGATATGAGCATTGAATTCGACGAAGACCCGAGCGGAGGGCCGGCTCTCGATGTCGACGCAGGCGAAGACTTTGCGGCGTCAGCGTCCTTGAGCGAGGACGAGTCCGCGCGAATCGCGGACGATCCGATTGGCGTCGTGAGTGCTATTCAAGCGCTGGCCGTTCAGCCAATGACGGAGGCGACGACGTCTGCGATTCGCGATCAACTCGGGCGGTTGCGCTTCAGGCGCCCGTTCCTGATCGCGCTGGATGAGGTAGCGAAAGACGATCAACATCACGCCGCTACGGCCTACCGGCAAGCTATTGCGAGCTTGATTGTCCATCGCAACCGTATGGCTCACGCTAATTTGCGGCTGGCCATGGACCTAGCATGGCGCCGGGTACATGCCGGACTCTCGATCGAAGACCTTATTCAGGAAGGCAATCTCGGCCTTCTAAAGGCGGTGGACCGCTTCGATTGGCGCCGGGGATTCCGGTTCTCGACGATGGCCACCTGGTGGATCCGGCAACAAATTGATCGCGCCATCGGCGATACCGCGCTAGCCATCCGGCTACCCGTTCATGTTCACGAGAAAGTATCCCGCGAGCGCCGGGATATCGACGCGCTCGAGCGCGCCCGTGGGGAGCCGCTTTCGCTGGCCGAAAGGGCAAGGCTCTGCAACATGCCGTACGACAAGTTCGAACTTGTGGCTCGTGCGCTTTCGGAGCCGCTTTCGATTGATGAATTGCAACAAACTGGATTCTTTGACTTTCAGGAAGTCGATGAGTCGTTTGCCACGCTGGCAAGGCGCGAAGAGGCCGACTTGATTAATGCATTGCTTGCAAAATTGACGCGCAAGGAAGCCGAAGTGCTCCGCCTGCGCTTCGGCATCGATATTCCCGAAGCCCGGACATTGGAGGAGATCGGCGCGATGTTTGACGTTACTCGCGAGCGGGTTCGCCAGATCGAAGCAAAGGCGCTCCGCAGACTTTCAACTACGACGAACCTCGAATTGCTTGCCAATGCGTCAGGACGTGTATCACGGATGCAAACGAAATCAGCCGGCGAGAGAGCGCCGTCGTGCACCGCCGATACCGATCAATGGGCCGACGCAACGGTTTCATATGAGGTTGCGTCACAACCCGATTTGGTATCACATACCGATCCATCCGGGCAGACCGATGCATTGCCTAAGGCAGTTGCCACTGCGGCAGCTAAAGGAATCTCCATGGCTATGCAGAAACTGTTGGACCAGGCTCAGGAACTCGGTGTAGATGTATCGGAGGACCCGACTGACTCGGGTGCCAGATTCATATTCGGGTCGATCGATCCGCAGACTGCCAAGGCACGCAAATTTGTCCGCGACTTGATCAAGATGGGCTTTACGTTGCAACCGGACATAGGCTATCGACAATGATTCTCGCCAGACAGGCGCCGCCGCGAGCTGCGGCCATGCTTGAGGCCCTGCGAGGCATGGGCTATTCCACCGGAGCAGCAGTCGCCGATATCATCGACAATAGTATTGCGGCGGGCGCTTCCCGCGTGGATATTCAATTTTCGTGGGAGGGAGCGGCAAGCCGCGTAGCCATTCTTGATGATGGCAAGGGACTGGGCGACGCGGAACTCGAAAGCGCCATGACGCTTGGAGACAAAAGTCCGCTCGATGTACGGAGTCCCGACGACCTCGGCCGCTTCGGTATGGGGCTCAAAACGGCGTCCCTGTCTCAATGCCGCAGGATGACCGTAGCGAGTATCAGGGGCGGTTCGCGTTCCTGTCTTCGCTGGGATCTCGATGAGCTTGCTCGTAATCCGGACCTCGGCTGGGCGCTGATGGAAGGGCCGGCTTCCGGGTCTGAAGCATACATCGAAGCGCTGTTCGGGCGCTCTCACGGATCGCTGGTGCTATGGGAGTCCATGGACCGCATTGTGACCAAAGCGTTTTCACCCGAGCACTTTCTCGACTTAGTTGATGAAGTCGAGCGGCATCTGGCGATGGTTTTTCACCGGATCATTTGCGGACCGCGGCCCAGACTACGGCTGACGATCAATGGGCGTGACATCGTCGCGTGGGATCCTTTCATGTTAGGCCATGCGGCTAAACCATGGGAGTCACCGGTTGCGAGAATTGCGACGGATGCCGGTCCCATTTCTGTGCAAGGCCATGTGCTGCCCCATAAGGACAGGCTTAGCACCGCTGAGTTCGAACGCGATGGTGGCCCTGCGGGGTGGAGTGCCCAGCAAGGTTTCTACGTCTACCGGAACGAGCGCCTGCTAGTCGCCGGAGGATGGTTGGGCTTGGGTCAGGGCCGAGCCTGGAACCGCGAGGAAGCCTATCGGCTGGCGCGTGTCCAGCTAGACATTTCCAATACCGCCGATACAGCCTGGAAAATCGACATCCGGAAATCGACTGCGCGGCCGCCGGTGAACCTGAGAAGCTGGCTCACCCGGCTGGCCGAGGATACGCGCAACAGAGCACGCCGTGTATTCGCCTATCGTGCGGCGCCGCAAACCAAGTCAGGTTCTTCGACCATCGAATTGGCTTGGCGAGCGGAGCATACCCAAGCCGGCGTGAAATATCGGATCGACGAGAAGCATCCCGCAGTGACGGCGGTATTCGATGCTTGCGGGAATCATGTGGACCTCGTCCGTGCGCTGCTGCGCATCATCGAGGAGACGGTGCCCGTTCAGCGCATCTGGCTGGATACCGCAGAGGCGAAGGACACTCCGCGCGGTGGATTTGCCGGTGAACCTAACGCCGAGGTGCAGAGCGTTTTGATGGTGTTATTTAAGGACATGGTCGTCCGTCGAGGTATGAGTGAAGACCTCGCACGAGCAGCTCTGGCGGCAACAGAGCCGTTTCATGCATATCCGAATCTGGTGGCTGCCTTGCGGAACACAAACTGAACAATATGGCGACGAGGGGACATCATGCCAACAACCGAACCACTACAAACAAAAATCATCTCGATCGCGCAAATTCTTTTGCGTGACGCCTCAGAAGAGACAACTCGGTCGGCAAGCGCGATAGCCGATAACGTGCAGATGGCTGCAATGACATTGAGAGCCGCGCCTGAGGACTACGATAGGGACGCCGCTGTGGCTGAGCTGATCCGCCGGTTCAGTCACTGGGTGCCTAACGATTCTGCTTTGACGGACTCGGCTGGTCACGAGGACTGGTTTCAGCCGTCCATGAAGAAGGACTGGCGCTACTGGCAGAGGCTGCAACGTTACCTTGAGCGCTCGCTTGCGGTGAATGTGGTGGAAGCGGTCGATCGGTCCACTGACGGGATCATTGCGCAGCTCGAAGACCCGAAGCGGGACGCGCCTTGGGATCGTCGAGGATTGGTCGTGGGTCACGTGCAATCCGGCAAGACGAGCAGCTACTCAGCGCTGATCTGTAAAGCTGCGGACGCGGGCTACAAGATCATCGTCGTACTCGCCGGCATGCACAACAACTTGCGTTCGCAGACACAGATACGCCTCGAGGAAGCCTTCCTTGGTTACGAGACCTCTCCGAACCGCGATCCAGGCAATCCCATTGGCGTGTTCTTCGAGGACCGCGATCCGAGCATTCACCCAAACTGCGCGACGTCGCGCGACGAGAAGGGTGACTTCAACGGCGCGGCCGCCAAAAAATTTTCGGTGTCGCCCGAGCAACGCCCTTGGCTATTCGTCGTCAAGAAAAACAAATCTGTGCTTGCGAAGCTGCTCAGGTGGATGAGAAGCAACCATGTCGCAAACGTAATGGAACCCGGGACCGGACGAAGAGTCTCGACCAACCTGCCACTATTGATCATTGATGATGAGGCCGATAACGCTTCCATTGACACCGGAGAACAGGCGTTCGATGAAAACGGGGTTCCAGATCCCGAACATGAGCCGAAGGCCATTAACAGCCTGATCCGGCAGATTTTGGACACCTTCGCAAAATCTGCCTACATCGGATACACGGCGACGCCCTTTGCCAACGTATTCATTCACCGTCGGGGCAAGACGAAGGATGAAGGGGAGGATTTGTTTCCTCGCTCTTTTATTATTAATCTGGCCGCGCCGTCGAACTATGTAGGGCCCACACGAGTTTTCGGTATCACCGGCCCGAATGGCGACCGCATCGGGGGGCTTCCGCTCATACGCGAGTTCGACGATCATGCCGCCTCCGGGGGAGGCGGCTGGATGCCGCCGCAGCACAAGAAGGACCATACCCCGACGCATAATGGAGAGGACGTTTTACCGCCCTCGCTGCGCGAAGCTATCTACTCGTTTGTGCTCGCGTGCGCCGCGCGTGCGTGTCGTGGGCAAAAGTCCAAACACTGCTCGATGCTGATCCATGTGACACGGCTCACTTTGGTGCAGAACGAGGTGCGGAGGCAGGTCGACGAATTCGTCAAGCGTATCTCGCAACGCCTTTCGCGCAATATCGACTCGGAAGCGCTGCTGAGTGATCTACGTGACCTGTGGGAATCTGACTTCGTGCCGACTCACGAAGTGATTCAGAAGACGTTGACGGGTGGCGACCAGCCGGACACGTTGCCGTCGTGGAATGAGATTGTCACCACGCTGCCGGATGCTGTAGCCGATATCGTTGTCAAGACGATCAATGGATCCGCTAAAGACGCGCTCGATTATGTCGAGAAAGAGGCCACTGGACTGAAGGTGATCGCGATCGGCGGTGACAAGCTCGCACGAGGCCTAACCCTCGAAGGGTTGGCGACCAGTTATTTCGTCCGGACAACAAGGATGTACGACACGCTCATGCAAATGGGCCGTTGGTTTGGCTATCGGCCTGGCTATCTCGATCTTTGCCGACTCTATACGACTCGTGATCTGATTCGGAATTTCGGTTTGATCGCTGACGCCGCCGATGAATTGCGTCAGGAATTCGACGCCATGGTGGCCGTAGGAGCCACGCCAGACAAATACGGACTCAAGGTCGCGTCTCATCCTACTTTGCTGGTCACGTCGCCGATGAAGATGAGAACAGCGCAGACCGTGCGGCTTTCTTATAGTGGGTCCCTGACGCAAACCATTGCGTTTCCCGGCGATATTGGATCGCTGCAAGGCAACCTCGATGCAAGTGAGCGTCTAGTCACGGAAATGAGGGCGCCGGCGATTGTGCATCCGGAGCAGGCGCGGCCGGAAAGGCCGGATGAGTGGAGCCGTTCATGGGTTTGGAAAGATGTCTCTTCCGAAAGAATTAAGACCTTTTTACGTGCCTACACGGCCGCAGCTGGCATCGAGCGCGCTAATGGGGGTGTGATGGCGGAGTTTGTCGAGGAGATGAACAAGAAAGGCGAGCTGGATCTGTGGACGGTGGCATTGATCGCCGAGGGACGCGTCGACGGCGAAGTCAAGCCCTATGACTTTGCGAAGACGTACACAGTGACAGCCATGCCCACGCGCACGTTCAAGAAGGGCAACAACGGTTATTCGATTGGTGTGTTGACGGATCCTGCCGACGAGGGCATAGACGTCGGACTTGACGACTGGACGGACGCTCTCGACGTGACTATCGGCACATGGAAGCGCGAAGGGGGCAAGGGGCGTCCTCAGCCGCTGCGTCCAAGTGGGCGTTCGCTGCGCGATCTGAGATCTGCGGGCAGTGGCAAAGGCACCAATCGGGGACTGCTGTTGCTCTATCCGCTCTCGCCGCTATCAAATGGAAGAAACGTTATTGAAGGTTGGGGCAAGCCGATCATCGGATTCGCGGCAAGCTTTCCGTCTAGTGACCAGGAGGTATCGGTCGAATACAAGGTCGACCACTTGCTATGGGAGGAGCAGTATGGTTCCGGCGAATGAGCAGCTCGAGGTCGCGTGGCATTCATTGGCGTCGATAGGCGACACAGGCGATGGATGGCGGAGCATCGCGATCTCCTCTACGGGTGCGCCGTTGGTACATGCCGGGCGCCGCTACCCGGGCGGAACCGAGGCAATCCTAGTGCGATTTCTGGCCTCTTCGATCCCGGCTACGGTCAGACTGCCGGAGGGCGGCGGCTTTCTCATCGAGCTCGTCACACTAGACGCCGGTGTCGTCTGGATTGCATTGACACGGAGAGATGGCGGCAGCCCCGATCTATTCGCGGCCATGGCGAGCGATGTTGTTGCCGCGCTGTCTTCGTGTCGGCAGGCTGATGAAGCCAAATCGCTCGCAACGCTGCTGGGACGCGTTCGTGCCTGGCAGGAATTCATGCGCAAAGGGGGGCAACCGCTAAGCGCGGAAGGCGAGGTCGGTCTCTTTGGCGAGCTTTCCGTGCTGTACGCACTGGTTAACGAAGGCATCGATGTAGCGACGGCCTGCGAAGCATGGCGAGGTCCGCTGGACGGCTTGCGAGATTTTGAGCTGGGGACGGGAGGCGTCGAGGTCAAGAGCACACTTGCGACTGCGGGTTTTCGCGCACGGGTAGGCAGTCTGGAGCAACTGGACGATACCGTGCGCCAACCGCTTTTTTTGGCAGCGGTCAGATTGCGTCAGCTTCAGGAAGGCGGTCGATCGTTGGCTGAATGCGTCGAAATGATGCAAGGCGTGATCGCGGGCGACGCGTTGGCGGAACGGCTGTTCGCCGAGCGGATTACTGCGTCCGGATTTCGGCATGAGCACGCCGGCAGTTACGTTCGCCGATTCGACATTCATGAAATGAGGATCTTACGTGTCCAAGACGGGTTTCCTCGACTGACACCGCATTCGGTACCCGTCGGTGTAGAACGTGCCACTTACGAAATCGAAATAGACGGGACAACGGCGGAAAGCTGCGACTTGTCAAAAGTACTGATGGAATTGAAAGGGATTTGAATGGAACTCATCGACTTCTTGCGTGAGACCCAAGCCGAGGTGCGAACCCAGATCGAGGGCGAACAGCCCTACGAGGAAAGCGCATTTACTGAGGTCTTGATGCGGCACATGGCTGATATCGGCATGACGTACGAGCCTGAGGCGATGCATTTCTCTCGCAAGATCGGGAGCGCCAACGTTCGCTTGAGCGGCTATGCTGTCAGCGACGAGCAGGAGCAACTCGATTTGTTCGTGAGTCTCTATCAAGGCGTGGATGATCTTCTCCAGGTGTCGGATTCGGAGACCAAAGCCGCCGCGGAACAATGCTTGAGATTCCTGCAGCTTTGCGCTGAGGGCAGGCTTGCGAGCAAACTCGACGAGTCCGACGATGTGCGCATTCTGGCCGATATCATTCACCAGATTTACGATAATCTCGAGCAGATTAGAATCTATGTTCTGACTGACCGGGTGGCGAGGACACTTCAGTTCAAGTCCAGAGAGATTGGCGGAAAGACCGTGCACCTCGAAGTTATGGACATTGCGCGATTACACCGTCACTGGTCCGAAGGCAAGCCGCGTGATGAACTGGTCGCTGATTTCACCAAGCTGTGCGGCAATGCGTTGCCTTGCGTCTTCGTACCGGGCGATGGAGAAAGCTACGACTACGCACTCACGGCCGTACCGGGAGAAGCGCTACGTGTTCTATATGAGCAATTTGGCGCTCGATTGCTCGAGGCCAATGTACGTTCATTCCTGAGTGTCAAGGCGAGAGGCGTCAATGCCGGCATTCAAACCACCTTGAGGCAAGCACCAAACCAGTTTATGGCCTTTAACAACGGCATCGTAGTTGTGGCCGACGAAATGCGTATTGGGGACGCCGGTGATGGTGCTCCGGGTATTGCTTGGCTCAAAGGACTTCAGATCGTTAACGGTGGCCAGACTACCGCTTCGCTTTACTTCACAAAGCGCAAGTACCCCGACACCGATCTTTCTCGCGTGCGCGTGCCAGCCAAAATTATCGTCATGAAAATACAAGACACCACGCAAGAGGAAGCATTGGTGTCCGACATTTCCCGGTTCGCAAATAGTCAGAACTCAGTGAGGCAGTCTGATTTGTCGGCCAACAAGCCTTTTCACGTTCAGATCGAACGACTATCAATGACGGTTTATTGTCCGGACGGCCGTAGCCGCTGGTTCTATGAACGTACCACTGGGAGTTACAACACGATGCTTTCCCGTGAGGGAACTACTGCTGCGAGGCTTAGGGAGCTGAAGGAAACTATGCCGTCGTCTCGGCGCATCACGAAAACGGATCTTTCCAAATACCTAACTGCTTGGGACCGGCGGCCAGACATCGTCAGTCGTGGGTCGCAGAAAAATTTCGAACAGTTCATGGCCACGATGTCTGGGCTTGAAAGCGAAGAAGTCGCGTTGCCCGATGTTACCGAATACAAACGTATGATAGCTAAGACAAAGCTTTTTAGGGACACTCAGAAGTTGATGCGCACGATGTTTCCGGCCTTTCAGGGCAACATCGCCGCTTACACATTCGCCCTAATCGCAGACCGGTTTGGCGAACGCATCGATCTCGATCGGATATGGAGTGCCCAAGGGGCTTCGCGCCAGTTGATGGACCAGATTGGACGTTGGGCGCGCGAAGTGAACGAACTGCTGGATCGAACCGCAAACGGTCGGATGATTTCGGAATGGGCGAAGAAACCCGAATGCAAGGACGCGATCTTGTCAGCGGAATATTCGCCACCAGACGGGTCGATTCCAGAACTCCAATGAGCTCGAAACTTGCCACTGGACTCCAAAGATTGCACGAGTGATTCACAAAGGAGCATTGGCGGCTAGTTTGGACTCTTGCCATAGTGTATGAACCGGAGACTCACCCGAACAAGAACGCGCTGTTCGTCTCAACATGTCATTGCCGTTCTCAATAAACAAGGCGCCAACGACACGTATCTTTTTATCAGGTGTTTCGAAAATTTCGTTGAGTTTCTGCGGGATGGGAAATCTGCACATTGCGACACGTGGAATGATGCTATCTCGCACCCGATAGCCGACACTCGCAGTCACAACTTCAATAGTCGGCCCTGCAAAATTCAGTTTGCTTGATGCACGACGCCGATGAGGCATTTT
>NZ_JALOCP010000064.1:0-30918 GCF_030511745.1 Paraburkholderia sp. SECH4 | reverse complement strand
GCCACACCGCATTAGACTCAACTGCAAATCTATCCGTCGAACCGGGTCAACCTCAAACACCAACCAGACGGGTCAGAATGGACAGCTTGCTTATAGGGCCGGCGACGCGCAAACAGGTCGTTTTTGCAGGTACATGTGCGTTGCTCGTTCTGCTCACATTCGCGATTGCGGGTCAGCGTGCGCACCAGCCGTTGCCGGCAATCACGCCCTTCATGCCGATGTGTGCGCTCACGGTGTTCACCACGTCGGGAATCGCCGCGTTTCTTCTCGGCGCCCGCTTTAGCGTGACGCAACAGCCGATGCTCGGCGCGCTAGGCGGCGCGTACGCGTTCACGGCGATTACCGTCGCTTTGCAGCTGCTGATGTTCCCTGGCGTTTTCACGCGCACCGGACTGTTCGGCGCCGGGCCTCAGAGCGCGGCGTGGATGTGGGTTTTCTGGCATGCAGGATTTCCGCTGCTCGTCATCCTGGCAGCGCTCATACGCGACCGCCTCCCGAGCAAGCCGATCGGGCTGCCTCACATCGATTTCTGGACGTGGGCGTTACTCGGTGTTCCCACTGCGCTTGCCGCAGCGCTTGGCGTCTTTGCCATTCATGCGAATCTGTCCGCGCCTTTTCATGCGGCTTCCGAGACGAACGCGCTTTTAGGTGGCCGAACCGGACTCGTCATCTGCCTGCTTGACGCTCTAGCGATCGCCGTGGTCCTGTTCAAAGGACGCCTGCGGACCGTGCTCGATCTATGGGTCACCATTGCCCTGCTCGCCTCCCTAGCGGACGCCAGTCTGAATCTATTGAGCATGGCCCAGTTCACCCTTGGCTGGTACGTCGCGCGGATCTTCAGCATGCTGGCTCCCGGCGTGCTGGTATGCGTGCTGGTCTGGGAAGTGACCGTGCTCTACCGCGAACTGTCCGAGGCGCACGCTTCCCTGCTGCACTCGTCCACACGCGACGCCCTGACGCGCATTTATAACCGTAGCTACTTTGAAGACCAGTTTCGCAGGGAATTCGACCGTGCGACACGCAACGGTCAGCCGCTCTCGCTCGTCATGATCGATGTCGACAATTTCAAGGATTACAACGACGCCTTCGGCCATCTTCGCGGCGACGCTTGCCTCAGCGCAATTGCGAAAGCGCTGGCAGGAATAGCACGCCGGTCGAGCGATTTCGTCGCCCGTTACGGCGGTGAAGAGTTCGCCGTGGTGTTACCCAACACGGGATCGGAAGAAGCATCGGTCATTGCCGAGCAGGCCCGGCTCGCCATCATGCAGTTGGGCCTGACGGCGCCAATACCCGGCGGTCAGGTCACCATCAGTGCGGGGTGCGCGACGAACGAGCAGAACGCGCAGAGCACGCTGAGCACGCCCAACGCACTCGTGCAGGCGGCGGACGCAGCGCTCTACGGCGCGAAACGTGCGGGACGCAATCGGGTCCAGTCCGTCACACCCGGACAATAAAGGTTCATGCCTTTCAGGCGGCAGAATCCTGAAGCCGCCCGCAAGCTCCCCACGACAGTAAAAAGGGAAAACCGCAGCGCCAGGCCGCCCTCACCCGTGGCAAAATCACCGGCACCGCAGCATTTGTCCGGGAGACCTGCAATGGGCAACAAGACACACGGCAAACGCAACGCTAATGCGGCAGGCCAGTCGGAGGCCGCCCCGGACATTCCCGGACAGGTTGTCCTTGTCTTTCAGGGAGGCGGTGCCCTCGGCGCGTACCAGGCCGGCGTCTATCAGGCGATGCATGACCGCAAGGTCGAACCCGACTGGGTGATCGGTACGTCGATCGGTGCGATAAACGGCGCGATCATCGCGGGCAATCTGCCCGAGAACCGCATTGCGCGATTAACCCAGTTCTGGAACGGCGTGGCGCGCCGTGGCGTCGATGCGGCAAGCTGGCTGTTGCCAGGGCTCGCCAACTGGTCGCGCGACCTCGCGATCGTCACGCAAGGCGTGCCGTCGTTCTTCACCCCGCAACCCGGGTCATGGGCGAATATTCAGGCGCGCGTTGGACCGGAGCGGGCGGCATTCTACTCGACCGAGCCACTGCGTGAAACCCTGTCTTCGCTGATCGATTTCGACTACCTGAATCGCAAGACGACGCGGCTGACGGTCGGCACGGTCAATGTCTGCAGCGGACGTATGCGGTATTTCACTAATCGCGATGCGCCGATGGACGTCGAGCACGTGATGGCATCCGCCGCTTTTCCACCCGGCTTCCCTTCGGTGCGACTGGAAGGCGAATCGTACTGGGACGGCGGCATCTACTCGAACACGCCGCTAGAAGCCGTGCTCGATGATCGGCCGCGGAACAGCTCGGTGATTTTTTCGGTGCAGTTGTGGCCATCAAGCGGCCCGGAGCCCGAGTCCATCCTGCAAGTTATGAGCCGGCAGCGTGACATTCAGTACTCGAGTCGCGCGGAAAGCCACCTCGATCGACAGAAGCAGATCCACCGGCTGCGTCACGTGATTCGCGAACTCAGCCAACACATCCCCGAAGGGAAACGCGATACGCCGGAGGTTCAGGCGCTCCTCGGCTGGGGCTGTGGCACGACAATGCAAGTATTGGAACTCGACGCGCCGGCATTCGATAACAACGATTTGAACAGGGACATCGATTTTTCGTCGAGTGGCATCGAGCGACGCTGGGCCGTAGGTTATGAAGACACGATCCGCTTGCTTGAGCGTGCCCCCTGGCGCGAAACACTGGACCCTATGGAGGGCATCTCAGTCTTTCGAATGACCTCCGTGAATAGCCAAAGATAACTCATGAGCTGGCTCGCCGCTGCGGTGCTCGTCATGCACACACTGATCGCGTTTTATATTGTGGGTGCGATCTACGGCGCTTCCGTTGTGTCGAGAAGACGGGCTGCTTCACGCCGGATCTCCTCGGCCTCAAGCGGTCGTTGAGTCTGGCTCAAAAGTGCGCTCAGGTTACCGAGTGTCCGCGCTTCATCCTGACGGTAGGCCGCCGGGGCATCTCGCGACAGAGTCCGGTAAAGGTCCAGCGCGTTCCGGTAAGCGTCTTCAGCCTCGCGTGGGCGCCCGCTGTGACTGAAAAGGACACCTAGATTGTTCAACGTCCGCGCTTCGTCCGGTTGGTAGACAGTCGGGGTTTCCCCCGCGAGCGCACGATAGATCTGCAAGGCCTGCTGATAAGCTTGCTGCGCCTCCTTTGGCCGTCGTGTGGCGCGATAGAGCGCGCCAAGATTGGTCAGCGTGCGCGCAACATCGGGCCGATAGAGTGCCGGACTCTCCCGGGCAAGCTGCTGCCGGATCGTTAGCGCTTCCTTGTAGGCATGCTCGGCTTCCCGGAGTTGCTGCATCGCGCTATAAAGGTTCCCGAGATTGTTGAACGTACGAGCGAGTGCCGGGCGGTAGGCCGCAGGATTGCTCCGCACCAGAACCCGCTGGATGCTCAGCGCCTCGCGATACGCCTGCTCCGCATCGCTCATGCGTTGTGTGGCGCCGTACAGGATGCCGAGGTCGTTGAGCGTCGTCGCCATATCGGGTTTGTAGGTCGCGGGGTCGCGATAGGCCAACGCACGATCGATGTCCAGTGCTTCGCGATAAGCATCCGCCGCTTCCTGCAGGCGCTGTGTATCGCGATATAGCACGCCGAGGTTGTCGAACGTTTGTGCCACAGCGGGCCCGTAAGCCACCGGGTTCTGTTTCGCCAGCAGCCAATAGGTCTCCAGCGCCCGCAGATAGGCGGCCTCCGCTTCCTTGGGTCGTTGCAGCCCAACGTAGAGGTTGCCAAGCTTGCCGAACGTGCGCGCAATCTGGGGCTGGTAGGCGGCAGGCTTCTCCCGCGCCAGCAACTGATAGCGCGACAACAGCGTGCGGTAAATCGGTTCCGCACGTTCAAACTCGCGTTGCTCTTGCAAAGTGTCGGCAAGCGCGGTCGCCACGCTGCTATCTTCCGGTTGCAACGCGTAGGCCTTTTCCAGATGCGGCAGGGCATTCTGCGGAGCGAAGCGCAGCAATTCAATCTCGCCAGCCTCATAAGAACGCGCCGCGAACACCTGCGGGGTTCCCTGTTGTTCGGCAAGCAGTTGGGGCAGCAACTGAGATGCACTCTCCAGATCAAAGCGCGCTAGCGCTTCGTCGATGTGCAATTCAAGAGGATCGGGACTTCGTGCGATCGAGAATCTGCGCAGCAGATTCTCATAACGTGCGGCCCATTGCCGGGCTTCGGCCGCGAGATCTACGTCGGGCTGCGCCCTGATTTGCCCGGCAAGGCGCTCGACTAGCGGTTCGACGTTGGAGAACGCGGTATCGGTCTTGCGCCCAACACGGCCCGATTGCGCATACGCCACGCCTAGTATCACGTTGGTTGCGCTCGCGAGCGAGACCGTCTGGGCGTCGGAGAGTTTGGCGCCCTTCACCACGCGATTCAACTGGATGGTCAGGCGATTGAGGGTTTGACCGGGGAGTCCGCAATCCACCTGTACTTTGAGGCCGTTTTTGACATCGACCTCGGAGAACGCCGGAGAACACGAACTCGCCGCGTCAGCAGCGAGGCATCCCACGGACAACGCAACCATCGCAACGCCCGACAAAATCTTGCGCGCACTCATTTCCCGTCACGCCCGCCGTTCTATGGAAAGCAGTAACGTCCGGATTACAAAACGAGCCTGCAGTCAGATCAGGCCCCCACCTGAATACGATTGACGACGCCATCGATCGCATCCAGACACCAGGCGTCCTGTTCCGCCTGCCGTCTTTCTGCTTCGGTCGCCACCCAACCTGCTAGCGTGATCCTGTGATTTTCCACATTGATGGTGATCTGCCCGGCGCGCACACGCGGATCGGTTTCGAGCACCAGGTGCAAAGCCTCGGAAATCTCATCGTCACCGTCGGCTTCGGCGGGCACCAACTCCAGCAGGTTCACCACGTCGCGGCAGCCGCCGACCCACCAGGCAATCACACTCGCGAGGCGCCTATGGGACAGGCTGCCCACCTGGCCCGTCAAGGTCACGACACCGTCCTCGACCGTCACTTCGACGACGCCGCTGCCGTCGTTGCCCGCCTCGTCCATGGTGCCGTGCAGCACTTCCAGCTGGCCCTTGACGCGCGCACAGATCACGCAGTTGCGAAACTCCACCGTCTGCGCCAGCCGTTCGCAAAGACGCGTGCGTAGCTCGCCATCACCGACCGCCGGGTTGGCGGTAACACGCAGTTGGTCGACCAGACGCGTTCCATCGCAGTGCATCTGGGTCAACTGAAGAAGGCGTTTCTTGGATGCGATATCCGGCACCTCGCCCGCCACGGTCAGGGCGCCGTCGTCGAAGCTCATATGAATGGGATGATTCCGGAGCTTCAGGTGTGATTCACGTTCGAAGGCTGCCATCACCTGCTTCAGGACCGCGTCGCTGCGTTGCATGATCTGCCTCGCGCAAAGGTTCGGTAACGCAGCGCGCTTTATGCTGCGCTGCGCAAGCCTTGCCGCACCCGACGGGCGCCGTTCAACTCGGCGTGCCCGCCATGCGACGAGCGAAGCGTGTCCGCTCGGCCCGGTCCATCAGATCAAGGAATTGATCCGTGTCCATGTGAATCAGCGCTTCGTGATCGCCGGCCTCGAAATAGACGTCCGGCTGACGGGCGAGGCTCTCGTCAAGATAGGTGTACATGCCATAGGCAGTACACACTGGCGGAAGCGCTCCGACGTCGCAATCCTTGAACAGCTCCCGCAGATCGACCTCTTTGGCCAGCAGGAGGTGGCGTCCGGTCTGTGCCCAAAGCTCGGACAGCCGCACGGCGTAGGTCGATGGCAGCACAGCCGCCACATAGCCGTGTTCGTCTTCAAACAACACGGTTTTGGCGAGGCGATCGCCGGGAATATGCGCCGCCGCCGCGGTTTCGATGCTGGAATGGCTGTGCGGATGATGCACGATTTCGTACTGGGAGCCCTTGCTGCGCAGGCACTCCTCAAGAGTGGCAGACATCGACATGACGCACCTCCTCCGGAAGAAAGGAAACGGGAGACTATTGCTCGCGGTCCCTTAAGGATAGGTCGCTTTGGTTCGCATGTGAAAACATGCAAACAGCAGCATGCAAACAGCAGCGCCGCGACTGCGCGAGTGTGACGACGACTGGAACGGTATCAAAGCCGCAGCAGTTCGTCTTTCATCCACTCGTGGACGGCTCGCCCCAGTTCCTGCTGTGACAGGTCCCGAGGAGAGAATGCCGGGCCGACAACCACACGAATTTGTCCGCGGCCGCTGGGCCAGCCTTTCGCCGGCCAGACTTTGCCCGCGTTGAGAACCACCGGAACAGCAGGCACGCCAGTCGCGCAAGCCAATCGAACGCCTCCCGATGTCATTCTCAACGGCGCATCGTGTGGCACCCGGGTCCCCTCCGGGAAAATGACGATGACATCCCCCTTCGCCAGCCTCTCAGCGCTTTCCTGCGTCACAGCCTGATGAGCCTGTCGAGCGGAGCCGCGGTTCAGGCTAACCATGTCAAGGCCACGCAGCACCCATCCAAAAAACGGAATGCGAAGAAGCTCGTCCTTGAAAACAAAACTGATGCGCCGTGGAAAGAGCGCAAGAAATGCGAGTGTCTCCCAGGTCGATTCGTGACGGCACAGTAGTATCGCCGGCCCTTCAGGGATATGTTCAAGCCCTTCTATCGAACATGAGACTCCCGGCAGCCAGCGCATCACCGCCACCAGTGCACGACACCATTGTTTTGCCAACCAGTATCGTCCAGCTCTGCCGACGAACGGGAACAGGAGCAGTATGGCCATTGAATAAAGTGTCCCGCTACCGAGAACGTAGACGATGAACAGCCATTTAGTGAAAGTCGAACGCATCGGGGCCTGATTAAGATTGGTTTGCGGTGGAACATTCACCGTTGACAGGTGAGACCACGCCGTGACAGATGCGTTCGTATGCCACCCATCTCCAAACGACAGTGGAGTGGTTCGGGACTGGGCTTCCGGGGATGAAAGCGGACGCGTTGGCAGGACCGGCGCGCGATGCCGCAAAGGCAGGAAGAGATGCTCACAAGCCTACGCTGGCGCAAATATCACTGCGCCAACGTCTGCGATGTGAGTGAAGCTTCGAACGAACCGGTAGGTCTGGTCGCCGACCGTTATCCGGTTCAAGCCGGCGTGAGTCAGTTCGAGAATCTCATCAGCCACGCCCACTGCAATAGTTCCGTGACCAGTCAACTCGTTGTCCTCGTCCGCTGGGTCGCCGATGTAGACAGCGCAGACGTCTGTACCGCGGCGCATCATGACGACGCATTCTCCCTCATCCAGCGAGAGTTCGAGATATCCAACCAGCGTCAGCAATGACCCAGGCGTTTGTCCCTGCGGGTCGTAAGCCAAACCAGAATCAGCAGGCATAGTGCCGTCCCCCGTCCAATGCGTCGGTCCTGAAAAGGAAGCTCGCCCCTGGCGGGGCGATGACTCCACTATAGACGCCTACGTTCGAATGCGGGACATATTGGAATGCCCTGGTCAGGACCGCAACACGCCTTTCAGGCGTCCCAGCTCGGCGGGTCTCGTGTATGACCGATACAGTTCGCCAACTGTGCCGAATGCCAGGGCCGGTTTGAGCGTCGCGCCGGGAAGCGCGTCTGCAATCCAGTCAAAAGCATTCATTTCACGTTGAGCCGCATGGACTGCGGCAGTGAGCGCAGTGAGGGCCCGCTCTGCGGAGTGCCCGCCAAGGTCGACGAAGCAGCTCTCAAATGGATGCTTTGTTGCACTCTCGACGTACAACGTTGATTTTCGAACGGTCAAATCAATCTCCTTCGAGGATTGCCCGTCCTGTATATCAACTGAATGTGACAATACATCACGTTGCCCCGCCAAAGCTATGACTGGACTAGGACGACCGCGCGACGCCCGGTCTGCGCCGGGTTACAGCTGCGCGGCTTGCTGATCTTCTACTGTGAGTTCTGAAAGTAATTCAAACCAAGCGCACCCTTCACCTCTGATACCGTCGCACCCGCCACTTCCCGAGCGCGCATGGTTCCGCGACGCAGAACGTTCAGCACCTCGGCGCGGTCGGTCGCCAACTCGCGGCGTCGTTCCCGAATGGGTGCGAGCATCACCTGCAGCCGATCGTTGAGTGCGCGCTTGACCACGCTGTCGCCCAGCCCACCACGGCGGTAATGTGCTTTGAGTTCGTCGACCATCGGCACGTCCGGTTCGAACGCATCCAGAAACGCGAACACAACGTTGCCTTCAACCTGGCCCGGGTCGTTGACGCGCAGATGGTTAGGGTCGGTGTACATGTTGTTCACGGCCTTGGTGATTTCGTCCGGGCTCGCACCCAGCGTAATGGCGTTACCCAGTGACTTGCTCATCTTGGTTTTTCCATCGATGCCCGGCAGCCGCGCGACGTGCGAAAGCACCGCTTCGCATTCGACCAGCACCGGCTTGTCGACCGTGCTGTTGAAACGGCGCACCAGTTCGTTGGTTTGTTCAATCATCGGCAACTGGTCGTCACCGACCGGCACGCGCGTCGCCTTGAACGCAGTGATGTCGGCGGCCTGGCTGACCGGATACGTCAGGAAGCCGGCGGGGATATCCCGCTCGAACCCGCGGAGCACGATTTCCGCCTTGATGGTCGGGTTGCGTTCGAGGCGCGCAACGGTCACGAGATTGAGCAGATACTGCGTCAGTTCCGCGAGTTCGGGCACCTGCGATTGGATGACGATAGTTGATTTGGCAGGGTCGATGCCGACAGCCAGATAGTCCAGCGCGACTTCGATGACGTTGTCGGTCACCTTCTGGTGGCGGCCGACGTTGTCCGTCATCGCCTGCGCATCGGCGAGAAGCAAAAACTGCTGCGCTTCGTTTTGAAGCTGCACGCGGGTGCGCAGCGAGCCGATGTAGTGACCGAGGTGCAAGGGACCGGTTGTGCGGTCGCCGGTGAGGATAACGGGTTGTTTCGCCTGTGACATGGTGAGCTCAGTGTTTGGGGACACCACCAGTCATGCGCGCGCAAAAACAAAAATGCCGCCAGGACTGGCGGCATCACGTTGTAGATGTACGTGTGAAAACGGGCCGCCTGGGTCAGGCGTGCCACCAACGATACAGGTTCAGCAAGATCGGGTTCGTTTCCATCGGATGAGTATAGCGCAGCATGCGTCCCGGAACGGTACCGGTGGACACGGCGCACGAAAAACCTGTATATTTATACAGTACTGCAGGCGCAATTTCACAGCAACGAACTGGCACTTTTAATCGGGGGTGACCCATGGATGTACGCGTTCGCAGGCCCGTCCATCCAATGCCTGAGATGGCCGCCTTCATCGCAGAATTGCGCTCAGCCTTTGGCGACAAGGCGATTGACGATGCAGTCAGCCGCGGAAAATCTGGGGAGCCAGCCTTCTATGCCTGCGAAAACGGCACCGCTGTAGGCACAGCAAGTCCAGCGAACGACAATGTCTGGCACGTCAGCGCTGACATACGAGACCGGCATTATTGTCCCGGCTGCGATGGCGGCTGCGTCGGACAGGGGCTTGGTTGCAAAGAGTGGCTGCAACGGAAAGCAGACAAGGAGAAAGCGTGAAAAGTATTGGATTGGCCGTACTGATGGCGACGCTCACGCCGGCCGTGTACGCGGCTAGCTACACTGAAGTCTGGAATCCACCGGAGGCCCGTGCAACCGCTCCCCATAGGGTCGGTGCTGCACGCAAGCTCGCGGTTCATCGACCCGTCGTTGCTCACGCGGTGGATGTGCATGCGCGGCGCACGCCGACATCCGCACCCAGGCTCCTGGCGAAGCAAAGCCACATACAGAAAACCGCGCCGACAGACGAACCCGATATGTCGGAGATTCCGCGCCAGTTCACGCCCGAAGGAAATGTGCTTCGGGTTGATTCTCGCGGCATGTCGGCTGAGGTCACTCGCTGATGGAATTGGAGAGCTACAACGGCTATAGCGTGTGGGGGCACGCCATCCTGCAGCAGGAAGGCATGCTCCAGCCGGAACGGTACGCGGCGAGCGGCACGATCACTCGAAACAACAAGCTCGTTGAAGCATCCGGCGTCCTTGGCTATTTCGATACCGAAGAGCAAGCCCAGCATGCCGGACTTGACTGGGCACGAGCGTGGGTCGATAGCCACGGGTAGACGTACGGTGTGGCGGTCCCCCTCACATCGAGACGGGCCGCCTTTTGTCAGAACAGGTACATGCCGGCCACAAAAATAACGCCCGAGAACAGAAGCGCGGTGACGCAGTAGCCCATGATGTCACGAACGCCTAACCCTGCAATGGCAAGCGCCGGAAGAGCCCAGAACGGTTGCGCCATATTTGTCCACGCCTCACCGTAAGCAATCGCCATCGCAGATTTGCCAAGGTCTGCGCCGAGCGCTTGCGCGGCCGGCATAACAAATGGGCCCTGCACGACCCAATGACCACCACCGGATGGCACGGCAAAGTTGATCAGTGCCGAGCTGAGGAACGCGAGCAGCGGGAACGTGTGAACGTTGGCGATATCGACAAACCACTTCGTGATGACGCCCGCCAGGCCCGAGTGGTCCATCAGCGCCTGGATACCGGCATAAAACGGAAACTGAATCATGATGCCGGACGCGCCCTTCGCTGCCGCCGCTACCGCGCGTGCATACGCCATAGGGGTCTTGTGAAGAACGATGCCCGCTGCGAGGAACACCAGGTTGACGGTGTCGATATCCAGTGCGAAGCCTTTGTTGATGAACCGGATGACGAGGAAGACGGCGCAGAGTGCTGCCACGAGGATGGCCAGTACACGGCTTTCTTCCATTCGCTCAGCGAACGTCGCGTCGGGAGCAAGCTTGCGTTCTACACTCGGCGGGTCCAGCAATAGCGCCGGGTCTACCGTGACCACGTCTTCGGGTTTCGGCATCATGAGTCTTGCCAGGATTGGCAAAAGAATAATGAGGCCGATGGTGATAAACGCGTTGTAGCCGGTAAAGATGGTGTGCGAAACCGGAATCAGACCGACGGTCTTCTCCATCGGATTGCCCTTGGTGGCGGCAACGAGCGGCACAGAGCCAGACAAGCCACCATGCCAGGTCAGGAAACCCATGTAGGCACTCGCCACGAGCAGCCGATAGTCGGTTCCCTTGACGCGTCGGGCGACCTCTCGTGCAAGCATCGCACCCAGAACGAGACCGAATCCCCAGTTGATGGCGCAGGCAACGGCGCCCACAAACGCCACCAACATCACCCCTTGCCCGGGCGTCCGGGCAGAGCTCGCTAGCGCGACAAGCACTCGCTTGACGGGTCCCGAGCTGGCCAGCGCATGTCCCGTTACAAGAATCATCGCCATCTGCATCGAAAATGCGAGCAGGTTCCAGAATCCGGAGCCCCATAGCATCACGAGGTCGGCAGGCGCTTTCGGCGTCAAACCAAGCGCGAGCGCGAAGGTAACGCCGGTAAGCAAAATGGCAAAAATCAGGGGATCGGGCAACACCCGATGCACCACCTGAGTGAAAAAAGCGGAGATACGCTGAATCAATTGTCTACTCCTCGTCACCTTTATCGATGCGGCCAACTGTCCTTGTTACGGGCCGTAAACCGTATGGACGTAGGCCGCGCGCGCCGATTTTTGCACACAACGAAAAATCCTGCGTCGAGGACGACATTGCTGTTGCAGTCGTCGAGAAGGCGGACGTGTAGCGCGTTGTAATTAAACCGATAAGACGCGTTCTGAGTCCTCCGGTGCGCTGGCAGGCAACTCGTCTTGCACTACCGTGCAATCCTCCGGCGCTCTCCTGCGATATCGTTGATTCACCCACAAACCACGCCGAACTCGAATTCGGTTTGGCGAAATCTGGAGACGACGATGGACATCAAACCAAAGGTTCGCGAAGAAGCGGTTCAAATCGATGAGATTCCGTGGAAGCCCTTCCCGGATGCGCTCTCGCAAGGAGGAATCCGCTGGAAGATGCTTCACGCCTCCCCCGAAATGGGTGCATGGACCGCAATTTTTGATTGCCCCGCAGGCTCGTCCTTCAACGCGCATTTTCACGTCGGGCCGGGCGAATATTTGCTGACGAAGGGCCGCATGGACGTCCGCGGTGGTAGCGAGCACGGCGGCGACACGGTCGTCGCACCGGCGTACGGTTACGAGTCTGCCAATGCTCGTCACGACAAAACCGCGTTCCCGGTCGACAGCGAGTTCTACATGACGTTCCTGGGACCACTATCCTTCATCAAGGAAGATGGCACGCCGATCGTCGTGGTGACCTGGGACGAAGCCCAACGTGCATACGCGGGCTGAAGGGACTGCTGTCTACGTCATGTATCGGCAACGACCATCGTTACCGATACATCCCGTTGCTCCTCTCGTGGATACTCGACATGTCAAATCTCTCTGAACAGGCAGAAACAGCAACCAGGCAGGTTCTGGACCATCATCTCGGTGCGTTCGCTCAAGGCGTTGAGGAGATTCTCAAGGATTACGACGACAGCTCCGCCATCGTTACGCCGGACAGGACCTTCCGTGGTCGCGACGAGATCGCGAGCTTCTTCAAGGCATTTCTTGACGGTGCAGACCCAGCGTTCTGGCCGGCGTTCAAGATTACAAGCATGAGCACAATCGGCAACGTAGCGTACCTCGCCTGGGAGGCAAAGCCGTGGGTCACACTCGCAACAGACACCCTTTACGTTAGAGACGGGAAAATTGCGGTTCAGACGTTCACGTCTTTTTCGGCCTGACTCATGCGTGACTTATCGGTGACCTCGTCCGTGACCACATCCGCATCGACGGCGGTGAGACGCTCTGTCGCTTCCCGGTTTAACTGAACGCT
Organism: Paraburkholderia sp. SECH4; assembly: GCF_030511745.1. Classification (NCBI taxonomy): domain Bacteria; kingdom Pseudomonadati; phylum Pseudomonadota; class Betaproteobacteria; order Burkholderiales; family Burkholderiaceae; genus Paraburkholderia; species Paraburkholderia sp. SECH4. The sequence continues at coordinate 18,163 of NZ_JALOCP010000064.1, read as the reverse complement.
CGCGGCGCAGCTCGGCAACTGCGTCGCGCATTACGCAACAAAGGAGTAAAAATTGGCCAAAATCATTCACGCCATGGTGCGGGTCCACGACCTTGAGCGTTCGCTGCAGTTCTATCAGGACGCGCTCGGGTTGTCGACAAGTCACCGCCTTGATTTCCCCGACTTCTCGCTGGTCTATCTTCGCAACGAAGAGAATGACTTCGAGATTGAGCTGACGTGGAACAAAGGCCGCGAGCCGGCATACACGCATGGTGACGGCTATGGGCACATCGCTGTAGCCGTTCCAGAGCTTGAAAATGAGCATGAGCGCATGACGCAGCTCGGTATCCATCCCACGCCCGTGAAGGAATTCAAGCGCGGCGAAGAGATGCTCGCCCGGTTCTTTTTCATTCAGGACCCCGATGGCTACAAAATCGAAGTTCTGGAGCGTTCGGGGCATTACGTGTAAGTGCATGCAGGCAACAACAGGCACGCGGATTGAGCGAAAAGGCTAGCTCCGGTCCGCGTTTGTCATGTCAACTCGTCCAACGAACCAACGCCCACAGTCCTGCGAACATCACCCGGCGAGGCGCCGTACTTCTCCTTGAACGCACGGCAGAAATGGCTGGTTGAATTGAAACCCCAGCGGAACGCTATCTCCGAGATGCGTTGCCGGTTGTAGGCCGGGTCCGTCAGCGCCTGCTTGCAGGCGTGCAGTCGCCTGTCCAGAACCCACCCGGAAACGGTCATGTCGCTACGCTGAAACAGCATGTGCAGGTAACGCAGCGAAATGTGATTTGCCTCGGCAATCCGGGTCGGGTTCAGGTCGTCTTCGTGCAGATGTTGCAGGATGAAGTCCTGCACACGTCTGAGCATCGCCGCGCTGGCGTCGAACGTTGCTGACGGTTGCTGGCCGGATAGCGCGATACCCAGCAGTTCGAGCGTAGACCTGCTGACGGAACCCTGAACGCTTTCGTCGAGTGTTGCGATTTCATTTGAAAGGGCCAGCAGGTGCACAGCCAGCAATGAACCGACGCCTGTGCGGCTTTCGATTTTGCCTCCTGTCGGCGGCTGCTTGCGTTCCGGTAGCCGCTCCCGCATAACCGACCATGGAATCATCAGCGTCACCTTATGCAGGCGCTCGAGAACTTCGAACTCGATGGACTGGTCAGTCGTCCAGACGACTACATCGCCGGACGCGACCTCCACGCCTGAATCGCCAATCCTGAATCGTTCGCGCCCACCCGTGGTGAGTTGCACTCCGACATACAGTTCATCATCGTGGCGAACTTGCCCTCGCGTGCGTTGACCCTTGCAAGGGTCGCATACCGTCTCGACAATCCCGGCTCCCGCGAAATCATGATGTTTGACGTGGGCGTAGAACGTAGCAGGCAGACGATGAGGGACTTGCCACTCCCTGTAGCTGTGACTGAGCACCGACTGCCAGGCGTCTGTGCGGTCACCAGCCGGGACGTCGTTGCTCGACCATTCGGTAGATTGATTTCGCACGTCGTCGCTCCTTTCCCTCGGTTTCACGATGCGCTCGATGACGCGTCCAATTATCCTCCCTTCCGGTTGAATACGTGGAACAGCGTCAACGTTCCGAGCACGTGGACCTCCGCTTAGGAGCTCTGGTCACACCGAACTAACATCTCAATCCGATTCTGCCAGCACGCGATCTGCGCCTAGCTGTTGCCGTGCCTTTGCCCAATATTCCTGGGAACGTCCCTCGGGACTTCCCTCTTTCTCCCACAGATAGAACGCAAGCGTACGAACTTGCTCCTCGGTAACAGGCATATCCATTTCAATCTCCAGAAAAATTTCTTCGATTGACTAGAGCGTCGACGCCCCGGTCAATCAACAAGCAAGTCTGAAAGCCGGGCGCAATACGGCGCCCACCTCTCGAATGTCAGCACGGTCCATTCACGCTCGGCCTACGTCACCGACTAACTTCTGTGTTGGTAACGGCTGCTTGCTGCGATGCGCGCCACTACCGGCACCAAACGCGGGTTGAACAAGGGAATTGACCCAGCACGGCCTTCAGCGCGAGCAACTATGGCATCTATCGTGACTCGTGCAACCGCCCGTTGTGCCCGTTTTGCGAACTGCTTCAAACGACGATCGCTGACCGGATGCCGCGCCCATATCAGCGCCGCGAACCAACCGATAACGGTCCATCCAAGCAGGATGTTCACCATGGTCACCGCAAAGGCGTCTTCGCGGTCTCTGGCGTCTGCAATCATTGCGGGCACCAAATACAGCATCAGCGCACCTAGCAACACCGCACCTTCGATAAGCTTCAACATTTCTTCACCTCGCTACAGTTTCGATAGGAGTTTAGATCTGGCCTATCTTTTTTCTAGACCGATAGCGTGAAATCACAATTGCAAAATGCCAGACAATGGCGCTCGCTAAAGCCCATCGCGGATTGGCGGGGATCCCTATGCTGGAGGAGGTTTGCGGCGACGCGTAGGCTGCAGCGCTCCCCTGCGCGCCGATGACGGCAGAAGCGTATGCTGCTGTAAATCATCAGGAGACGACCATGAGCCTTGCTGGCAAGACACTATTCATGTCCGGTGGCAGTCGCGGCATCGGACTCGCGATTGCACTCAGAGCCGCACGCGACGGCGCCAATGTCGTGATTTGCGCCAAGACCGCGGAGCCAGACCCGCGTCTCGAAGGCACGATTCACACGGCGGCTGCGGCTGTTGAAGCTGCCGGCGGCAAGGCGCTCCCGCTGGTGGTGGATATTCGCGACGAAGAACGCGTGAAGGCGGCAGTCGCCGAGGCCGTTGCTTTGTTCGGCGGCATCGATATCCTCGTGAACAATGCCAGCGCCATTCGACTGACAGGCACGCTGGACACACCCGTCAAACGGTACGACCTGATGCATGGGGTCAATGGCAGAGGTACGTTCGTATGCGCGCAAGCGTGCCTGCCGCACCTCCTCAATGCGCCGAACCCGCACATCCTCACGCTGTCACCTCCGTTGGTCCAGGACGCAAAATGGTTTAGCGATTTTCCGGCATACACCATTGCCAAATACACAATGAGCCTGTTCACCCTGGCGCTTGCCGGCGAGTTCAAAGACCGGGGTGTCGCCGTCAATTCGCTATGGCCTCGAACAGCGATCGCGACCGCTGCTGTGCAAAATGAAATTGGCGGCAAGGACATGATTGCAGCATGTCGCACGCCTGAGATAGTCGCTGACGCGGCCCACTACATCCTGACGCGCCCGGCCAAAGAGTGCACAGGAAACTTCTTCCTCGACGACGAAGTTCTGCTGGCCGCCGGTGTGCGCGACTTTGCACAGTACGACGTGCAGGCTGGGGCCGCATTGCAAGCGGATTTCTTTGTGGAGGCCTTGCCGGGCATGTTGCCGGCAGACAATATGACGAAGCGTGCATCCCGCACCCCACCCCGCTAAAAAGTTAGGGTGTGTGGATACGGATGCAGTCACACACGCTGGAATTGCTAACTTCGCTCATACGTGGCAGTTCCAGTCCCTGTTGAATCCGGAGGAACCGTGAGTCGAACTGAGACCGCTTTGATTGTGGGCGCAGGAAAGGGATTGAGTGCTTCGCTCGCGCGACTGTTCGCAGCAGAGGGCATGCAGGTTGCGCTCGCTGCCCGCGATACCAGCAAGCTGACGGACCTCGTCGGCGAGACGGGCGCTCTGCCCTTACGTTGCGACGCCAGTCAACCGGACGATGTCACCGCACTTTTTGACCGCGTAGAAGACGCATTCGGCGCGCCCGACCTCGTTGTGTACAACGCGAGTGGCCGCTACCGCGCGGCAGTCGAAGACATCGACCCAGAGAAACTTGAGGACGCGCTTAAAGTGACCGCCGTCGGTGGCTTTCTAGTCGCCCAGGCCGCAGCCGTTCGAATGCTGGCGCGCGGCAGCGGCACCATCCTCCTGACCGGCGCTACGGCAAGTGTGAAAGGGCTGCCTGGTTCGACGCCATTTGCGATGGGCAAATTCGCGTTGCGAGGGATGGCCCAATGTATGGCGCGAGAACTCGCTCCGAAAAATATTCATGTCGCGCATTTCGTCATCGACGGCGGCATTGCGAGCAGCCGTCCTCAAGCGGACGATGCCAGCCATGAGGACAAATGGTTGGACCCTGACGCCATCGCCAAGGAATACCTCCATATCCATCGCCAGCATCGTAGTGCGTGGACATGGGAGGTTGAACTGCGACCCTGGATAGAGAAGTTTTAGCGCGTCTTGTCTTTCGACCGCAGTTCAGTAGCTCGTCATTTGCTGGCATGCTGCCGTTCATATAGAGTCAAGGGCGAGCAGACCCGGAATGGCTCCAGGTCTGCTCGCTCCTCGCTCGCAGCGAACGCTTATGCGTCAAACACCGGATACGACGCGTTGCGGATTGCCGTGATGGTGTCTTGCGTGGAAAGCACTCCGGACTCGTCCAGAATCGAAATCAAAGAGCGACCTTCAGCCACGGATTGGCGCGCAAGTTTGCTGACTCGGGCGTAGCCAATCTTCGGAACCAGTGCCGTGGCAACTGCCATGGATTCCATCAAATGCTGCTCGTTACGCGCAACATCCGCCTTGATGCCCTTGACGCACTTCTGCGAGAAACGCTGAATGCCGTTTGTGAGCAGCGCAATGCTGTCGAAAACGCGCGACGCGACCACGGGCTCAAAATGGTTGATTTCCAGTTCGCCGTACTGCACGGCCTGCGCAACTGCAACGTCATTTCCAACAACCGCAAAACTTAGCTGAATGATTGCCATCGGCAGGACAGGGTTGACCTTGCCCGGCATGATGGACGACCCGGCCTGCGCTTCCGGCAGCTTCAACTCTCCGAGGCCGCCGACAGGGCCCGAGGACAGGACTGTCAGGTCAGATGCGATTTTTGCGAGGGATACAGCACAGGTACGAAGCTCAGCCGAAACGCGCGAGAACACATCCATGTTCTGCATTGCATCGAACGAATTTCCCGGTGCCTGGTATTCCACGCCTGTGATGCTGCCAAGGTGCGTGTACACGGCGGCACGATAACCCGCGGGAGCACCGAAGCCGGTGCCAATCGCGGTGCCCCCCAGAGGCAGTGTTCGGAGCTTGTCGCGGACTGCCACGAGTTCCTCTGCCAAACGGGCTGTCAGAGACGCATAGCCTCCGAATAGTTGGCCCAGACGCATCGGCTGGGCGTCCTGCAGGCAGGTGCGGCCCAGATGCAGCACGTCGGCGAACTCGGCGGCTTTGCTATCAAAGAGAGCTGCAAGCTGCGTGACCTCTTTGATTAACGGTTCGAGCATAGCGTATGTCGCAATTTTCAACGCCGCTGGATAGGCGTCGTTGGTGGATTGGGACTGGTTGACGTGGTCATTTGGATGAATCAATTCGTAGTTTCCGGCAGCGTGACCCAATAGCTGCTGGGCGCGATTGGCGATGACCTCGTTGAAGTTCATGTTGGTGGACGTCCCGCCCGATCCTTCCATCAGGTCGACCACGAGCGAAGAGTCGAAGTGCCCCTCGATGACTTGCTGGCAAGCTTTGACGATAGCCTCACATTGCTCTTTGGTGAGTACTTCGTTGTCGCGGTTGGCCAAAGCTGCCGCCCACTTGACCCGGGCGAAAGCGTCGCGAAACTGCGGGAAGTGAGCGATATTCAGGGATGAAACCGTGAGGTTCTCAACGCCACGAACCGTGTTCACGCCGTACAGCCTGTTAGCGGGAATGGTGACCTCGCCGACATAGTCACGTTCAACTCGCTGTTCACCTTGAGTAAGCTTATTCATAAGAATTCCTTTCGCCAACGGTAATAAGTTTCTCTATTTCTCCGCCGAGAGCTTTCAGCCTCGGCATGAATGATGTTTCAATTACTTCGCGCGCTGTCTCGCACGCATCATCAAAAAAAGCGTTGTATTCGTCCCGGCGCGCTACCAGATAAAGAGAGCGCTCGAGACCCAACTTTTCAACCACATGGGTCGCAACGTTGCCCGCATGCGTGACACCCTGAAGAAGACACATCGGCGAGGTGATGGCCCATCCAATTCCTTCCGCAACCATCGAGGTCAAAGCATCGGCATTGTCCAGTTCAAGCCGGTTTGGAAGCCGTACTTCAATCCGCCGCAAATACCGCTCGATCTGCAATCCAACCTGTGATGTGCGATTGAACCGGACGATGGGTAAGCTGCTGCCAAGCGCGCGTACATCCTCGATGGTTCGCACAGGCTTTCTTAGCTCCCTCGGCGTGATAACAAAGTAGCGCTCCGAGAAGAGTCGGTACCGGACCACGTCATTGGCGTCAGCCAGCGGGTCGCTCGTGACGATCAGGTCCAGGTCGCGGCGCAGAAGCGCTTCACCCTGCTGGGGACTCAAACCGGTACGTATCGACAACTGCGACACTTTCCCCAGCAGGTTCTTGGTGAAAACCGAGCCGCAAGTCGACGCAAACGAATCGACCAGTCCGATACGCAAGTCCGGTTTGATGCCTCGTCCGGCTTCGACTACCTGTGCCTTCAGATTGGCAATCTCTTCGCTTAACACGGTGCCCCGGTTCCGAAGTGCGATGCCAAAGGGTGTTAGCGCCAGCGGCCGGGTCGTGCGGTTCACCAGCACGACGCCCAGTTCTTCTTCGAGTTGCCGAATGATTTGCGACACGCCTGATTGAGATATGCCCAACCTGGTTGCCGCCGAAGACATACTTCCCGCTTCCGCCACGGCGACAAAGACCTGTACCGCATGCATATCGATTGGTTTGTTCGGCGACATGGCGTGTCCTGATAAAAGCGTACTGGCTTATGTTCACGCGTCCGGGCCGCTGCCTTCCAAAGGGCATCAGATGCGTGGCTTGCTGCTACCCAACGCTGAGGCAGCGATGGATGCGTCATGTCGCTCTTCAGCTATCGGTTGGTCATCGGTTGCGGAGTCGGACTTTACGTCCGCGAGGCTTTCCCCACCTGTTTCGGGCGCCAGCATGTGACAGAAGACTCCGCCGAAAAGCAGCACCGCGACACAGACACCCAATGAAGCGTGAATGCCGACGTGCTGAACGGCGAGCGGCAGCAGAAACGTGCTGATGGCTGAACCGAAGCGGCTCGCGGCGACCGCGAGGCCAACGCCAGATGCTCGAAGGTGCGTCGGGAAGAGTTCGGGCGGATAGACAAATTCGAGGTTCGCCGCAGCCGAGAGAATGCATGCGAAGAGGCCGAACGCCAGCATCGTGCCGATGGGTCCAAAGCTGGCATAGGCGAGCACAGCCAAAGCAAGCGCCGCAAAGTAGAAGGTCCCGATGAGGAACGTGCGACGGGAGAGCCTATCGATGAGCAACAGGCCAATCACGGCGCCGGCAAAGAGCAGGATGTTGTAGACGAGGCCGCCCACGAACTTGTCTTTTACTTGCAGCGCCTCGAGAACCTTCGGCGAAAACGTGCCCAACGCGAAATACGGAATGACCTGGCACGTGTAGAAGACGCAGCCAACGATGGTGTTCTTGCGCCAACGCGGCGAGAACAGCTCCGACCAGGCACCGCGATGCTGTTGAGACGCACCAGCCGGCTTAGAAAGCATGACGTCAGGGCCGAACTTGCGACGGATGATCGCAAGCGCTTCGTCGCCACGTCCACGTTTCATGAGCCACATCGGCGACTCAGGCACGATGAGGCGGAACGGAAGAATCAGCAGGGCCGGAATTCCGCTCGCGGCAAGCATGAGCCGCCATGCGTCAGGGCCGATGTCCCGCATGGCGAAGCCGGCAAGATAGGCACCGACATACCCCGCTGCCCACGCCGCAGCGAGCACGCTAAGCAGACGTCCGCGATAGCGGCGCGGCGAGTACTCCGTCACAAGGGATTTGCTGACCACATAGTCGGCGCCGAGGATGAACCCGAGCACGAGGCGCAACACCAGCAACTGTGCGGGTGACGTCACGAAATATTGAGCGGCCGAGACGACCGCGAAGAGCAGCATGTCGAACGCAAAAATCGTCCGGCGGCCGTACTTGTCCGCAATCGGGCCTGCCAGCATGCTGCCGAAGAAGAGCCCCGCCAGCGACGCCGCTCCAAGCAACCCCATCCAGACGGCATTGAGATGTAACGGACCGGCAGCCATGCTGACGGCAATGCCGATAATCCCCAGAACAAAACCATCGCTGAACTGCCCGCCTGTTCCGCTGAAAGCCACCCCTATGTGAAAGGGGCGGAGCGGTAAATCCTCCAGCAACACCTGTTTGTTCACAATCGTCTCCTGTCTCGTTCTGGTGCTCAATCAGACTGCACCTTGGAAACCAGTGTATGGTGACGACTTCAGGAAAACAGCATGTCACAAGTCAGTATCACTAACTCTAATACTATGCCGCATTGGAACTGAATCTGCGAGCTGCAGATAGCTCGAGGCTTATGGCGAGATCTGCGAGCACACTTTGTTGTGTGCGCATAGCCAGTGACAGGGTGTCTGGACCGTCAAAGAACTGCAGCGCGCCGTCGGGATGCCCGCCGTAACGCCAGCAGCGAATGACGAACTGGTGCAGATGTGCGTCGTTCCAGCCCATGGCGAGCTGCATCACATGATGCAGTTGCGCGATCGTAATCTGCTCGGGAACCAGCAGGCGCCGCCAGACCGGCGGGCTGACGCCCCGTAGACTGATTCGCAACTGGAGCACGGAAGTGGTTTGGGAAGAATCACCGAACATCGACCCACTATAGCTGCTCCCCCGAGCCATATTCACAGGTCAGACTTCAGCCCCCACTTTGGCGCGGTCTCCGAGTCGGGGAGTTGCCGAATGACCTCTTCGAGACTCGATGCGCCTGCCGCAACCGCACTGAGGAACATGCTGATTGAAAACTCCACCACCTGATCGATTGAAAGCGGTTTATCGGATCGAGGCATGCGATCTGAGAGGATCAGCGTCGCGAGTCCGTGCTCCACGCTCCAGGCAGCATGGGTGACGAGCGTCAGCGATTGCTCTTCCCATTGCTTTTCCAACGCAAATTGCTCAACAGACGAAGCGAAAAGCCGGAACGACTTCGTGATCTCCGTGCTGAGCTCCGGGTAAGAATCGCGCGCGACGATCCGAGGACCGACCATCAATTCGAATAACCCGTTATAGCGCTGGGCAAACTCCACATAGACTCTCATCATCCGATATGCCTTCGAAAGCGCCGTCTCGTCGGATGCCGCTATTGTGGCGCGCAGCGCCGCGAGATCGCGAAAGCCATCTGCTGCAATGGCAGCCAGCAGGCCTTCCTTGCCGGCGAAATGGTGAGAAGGCGCCGCCTCCGACACACCTGCTTTACGTGCCAGGTAGCGCAGACTGAGTTCGTGGACGCCTATCTCCTCCAAAGCGCGACGCCCCTCTGCAATCAGTGCATTACGCAGATTTCCGTGGTGATATGGCACGGACACGTCAGTCGATGCTTTTGAATTCACGATGGCACCATGAAAGTGGTCAGACTATTAAAAGTACAAATCTGCTTCGCAACACGCCTCGCACGCCGCTTGCCGATATCCCGGCGCACATGCTAATCGCACTCTCCTCTCCCCCAGCATCGGGAATACCCTAATTTTAAACCAACTTATCAGTGTTAGGATCAAGTCATTGATTCGCACGGCACAAGGCATGGACAGTTTTTGCGCGGCGTAGGCGCGGAACGCACAGCCAGATCGTTGAAAACGGCAAACCGGCCTGGCCTGACACGCTCTCAAGGTAGGCATATACCTTGTATTTCGCATTCCTATATTTTTTACAGTCTTCGTAACAATTCGTCCGGCAACCCATCGGACCAACACGCAGGATAAGACATGAGCATCGTTCTCTTTGAAAAAGACGGCGCCGTCGGCGTCGTCACCATGGCAAAACCGCCCCACAACCTGCTCGACGATATCTTTATTCAGGAACTGCTCGCCGCATACAGCAGAGCCGTCGAGGAAGGGTGCCGATCGATTCTCCTGCGTAGCGGCATGCGCCACTTCTGCGCGGGCGCGGACGTGACAGCATTCGCAGCGGGCGGCCGACGCCGCGATCAGACTAACCTCGAGGCGCTGCTCGATGCCCTCGAGAATATCCGCATCCCTGTGGTAGCGGCCGTGCATGGCGGTGCGCTCGGCGGTGGCTTCGAACTGGCATTGACCTGCGACATGATCCTGGCGGCCGACACGGCTTTCTTCGGTATGGCTGAAGCGTCTCTCGGTCTGTTGCCGCTGCTCGGCGGCGTTCAGAGAGTCGTGCAGCGTGTGGGCGTGGCACGCGCCAAAGAAATGGCAATGTTCGGCCGGCGTCACGATCCGGCAGCACTCGAACGCTGGGGTGCCATCAACCTCGTCGTCGCCGAGGCCGAATTGCCGAATGTGTCGATGTCATGGGCCCGCCAGCTTGCAGCCGGCCCCACGGTCGCCCTGGGCGGTATCAAGAAATTGGCGAATCTTTCGGCGCGCCGTGGCATCGAAGGTGCCGATGCACAGCAGACCGAGGTGAACAACATGATGTGGGCAAGCGCCGACCAGAAGCGCGGTCTGCAGTCCTTCGCGAAGACCGGTCCGGGCTCCGCAGTATTCGAGGGGAACTGATCATGAACGCACCACTCGACGGGCTGAAAGTCATCGACTTCACACGCGTGCTCGCGGGCCCGCTGTGTACCAAAACACTGCGCGATCTCGGCGCCGACGTGACCAAGATCGAACCGCCCGGTGGCGACTCGGGCCGCGGAGGCGTGCCTCACATTGACGGGATGTCGGTCTACTATGCGCAGCAGAATGCGGGTAAGCGCAATCTCAGCATCGACCTGAACTGGCCCGAAGCACGCGAAATCGTGATCGACATGTGCCGCGACGCCGACGTCATCGTTGAGAATTTTCGCCCCGGCACGCTCAACCGCTTCGGTCTTGGCTATGAGCAGGTTCGCGAGTTTAATCCGGGAGTCGTCTACGTTTCCATCAGCGGCTATGGACAGACCGGGCCGTGGCGCAACCGACCCGCGTTTGCCCCGACGGTGCAAGCGGAAACCGGCTTGACCGACATTCTGCAACAGCACTACGGCGAATCGCTTTCTGAACTCAAGAACGATGCCTGCAGCCATGCGGATGTCTACACCGGCCTGCATGCCGCAATTGCGGTGCTCGCCGCAATCCAGCATCGCAACCGCACCGGGGAAGGACAGCACGTCGATGTCGCGATGGCCGCGACCATGCTCGCGGTCAACGAGCGCGCTGGCGCGCAACTGTCCGGGATTGACACACAGGGCGAGCCACCGGCGCTGAGCGCGCCTGAATCCCATATCTTCAAGCTACCGGACGGACGTCAGTTGACCATCGCCGCGAGTCCCATCTACTCGCCGATGTTCGTCCGCTACTGCTCCATGATGCGTCGAACGGATCTGCTGCTCGACCCGCGCTTTGCGACCGCGCCACTGCGCCGCCTGAACCTCGATGCCCTGCTGAGCGAAGTCCGCGCCTGGATTCTCACCTTCACCGACCTGGAGGAACTTCAGGCGCAGGTGAGCGAACAAGGCCTCGCTGTCGGTGTGGTCCGCAGCACGAATGACCTCGCGGAATCTGAGTGGGCGCAAGACTGGGGCGCGATTGTCCAGGTGGACGATCGCTCGGGCGGCACGATGCGCATGCCGGGCGTGCCATGGCGCTTCAGTAGCGCAACCTTGCCGCCGCCTGGCGTCCCTGCTTTCCAGGGCGAACACAACGTCGAGTTACTCGCCGAGCGCGACGTCGATCCCGCTTTGATCGAGGAACTGCGTCAACGCCGTGTGCTGCTTAGCCGCCGGAGCCTGCGGGGTGAATTCGATGAACCTTGACCGTACGCACGATGCGGCTGTCAAGAGCTGGCTTGCATCGGCCAATGAGCCTCACTGCGACTTTCCGCTGCAGAATCTCCCCTACGCGATCTTTCGCCGCAAGGGAGAGTCGGAGGCGTTTCGCGCAGGTATCGCGCTGGGAGACCAGGTCATCGACCTGGCCGCCCTCCTTCGCGAACGCTGCCTCAGCGGCCTCGCCATGCAGGCGGCCATCGCCTGCACGCAACCTTCGCTCAACGAGTTCTTCGCCATGGGCCCGGGCGCATGGCGAGCCTTGAGGCACGCCGTCTTCGCGCTTTTCGAAGCGCCAGCGGGAAACGTGTCGGCGACGCCTGATACCGACGTGCTGCGCCGGTGTCTCGTTCCGCAGGCGCTGGTCGAATACAGCTTGCCAGCCCGCATCGGCGACTACACCGATTTCTATACGTCGATCGACCATGCCCGCAACATCGTCAAGCTGCTGCGCCCAGACCCGGTACTGTCGCCAAACTTTCAGTGGATGCCTATCGCCTATCACGGACGTGTCTCGAGCATTGGAATATCCGGCGAGGAAGTCCGGCGACCGCTTGGACAACGACTTGTTGCGGGGCACAGCGTGCCTGAGGTATCCGCGTGTGCGCGGTTGGACTATGAACTCGAACTGGGAATCTTCATCGGCGTTGGCAACCAGCAGGGTGAGCCGATTCCCGTCACGCGTGCCGAACAACATGTGTTCGGCCTTTGCCTGCTGAACGACTGGTCCGCTCGCGACATACAGATGTGGGAATCGACACCCCTGGGGCCGTTTCTCGCGAAGAATTTCGCTACCACAATCTCTCCGTGGATCGTCACCATGGAAGCGCTGGCGCCGTTTCGTCATGCATGGGAGCGGCCCGCAGACGAGCCTCAACCGCTGGCGTATCTCGATGCGCCCGCCAACCGCAGCGAAGGCGGTATCGACATCCAGCTCGAGGTATGGCTGGAGTCCGAGCGGCAGCGTGCAAGTCAGGCACCTGCCGCACGGCTGTCAAACACGAGCTTCCGTCACCAGTACTGGACGGTCGCGCAAATGGTCGCGCATCACACCATTGGCGGCTGCAACCTGCAGAGCGGTGACCTGCTCGGTAGCGGCACGATCTCGGGACCAACGGCCGCTGAGGCTGGCGCCTTGATCGAACTCACTGCCGCAGGAAAGACACCCGTCGCTCTGGGCAATGGCGAAACGCGCGGCTTCCTGGAGGACGGCGATGCGGTCGTCATGAAGGGTTGGTGTGAGCGGCCCGGATTTGCGCGCATCGGGTTCGGAGAGAACCGCGGAGCAGTACTGCCCGCGCGAACGATTGTGTAGAAGCCGTAGTTGCACCGTCACGGGAACGCGGGCGACAACGCCCGCTCCCGCACTGGAACTGTCATGACACGGGCCAAACAGATCCGGGCATATCACCAAGGAGACACTTCATGAACTCGCTCTATGACGCCGATACGAACGCCTTGAGCGACGCATCCGAAATCACGCTACGACGCGCCTATTCGGCTTCGGAATGGAGAATCATTCCGCTTCTCTTCCTGCTATGGCTGCTCGCGTGGGTCGATCGTGCCAATGTCGCGTTCGCGAAATTACAGATGCTGTCCGATCTGCACTTCAGTGAAACGGTGTACGGCTTCGGTGCGGGACTGTTCTTCCTCGGTTATGTGGTGTTCGGCATACCCAGCACGACAGTTCAGCAAAGGCTCGGTGCAAGACGAACGATCTCCGTGATTGCCATCGGTTGGGGACTCACCAGCATTGCAATGATGTTCGTCCGTAGCGCACCTCTCTTCTACTTTCTGCGGTTCCTGCTGGGCGCGTTCGAGGCTGGCTTCTATCCGGGCGTAATTCTCTATCTGAATCTATGGTTTCCAACGAAACGGAGAACCCGAAACTTCAGCATTTTCCATTCGGCCGCTATTTGTTCGACTGTAGCCGTAGGCCTGTCCGGCGGCTTCGTGCTGCAACATATGAGCGGCGTGTTGTCCCTCGCGGGCTGGCGCTGGATGTTTCTGGTGCAGGCAGCCCCCACCCTGCTGCTGGGCTGCCTCGTACTATTTGTCCTCTCCGATGGGCCGCAGACAGCGTCCTGGCTGTCCCCTGAAGAACGGCTGCTCATCGAGGCCGACCTCGCTCGCGACCGCAAACGCGCCTCTGCGGAAGTGAACCACCAGCGACCGCTGCTTGCCAATCCGGTTGTCTGGGTACTGGTTGCCGTCTATTTTTGCATCCTCAGTGCCAATACGGCGCTGAGCTTCTTCATTCCGACCATTCTGCGGGATGCGGGATTTGGTGGCTACACAGCGATCGGCAACGCTATCGCGGCCATCTGTATTCTTGGCGCTGTCGGCAACATTGCATTCTGCACATACGCGAGCCGTCACGGTGACCTCCGCTACCACTGCTCGATTGCCTCTGTGGTGAGCGTCGCGAGCCTGCTTCTGCTGGTACTCGTGTGGCACAGCAGTCGCACCGCCACCTTTGTGACGCTCGCCCTCGCGCTCGCAGGCACAGGTGCCGGCATCTCTCTGTTCTGGCAGATTCCGATGCGGTACCTGAAGGCTAGTGGGGCCACGGTCGGAGTGGCCTTCATTAGTTCGGTTGCGAACCTCGCAGGTTTTCTGACGCCGTGGCTTACCGGGTACGTACGGGAAGCTACCGGCACCTATACAAGTGGCTTTGTCACCGCTGCGTGCATGCAAGCATTGGCCGCGGTCATGCTCGTTGTGATCTTGCCAATTGCTTCCCGTAAGAATCAGCCTCTCCTTTCCAGTGAGGGATGAAGCTGCCGCCCGCGACCGTACTACCCCGTAGCGAACCGATCGTTGCGCCGGATTTTAGCCAACCAGGCGTAACCCTTTAAGTCCAGAAATCGGCTTCCGTGCCCGGGCACTTGACACTCGCTGCGCAACGCTTCATACCAAATTAATAGCATTACTAAACGACTATATTTTTACCAATTATGGGCGCTCTCAATCATATCCGTGTGCTGGATCTCACCCGCGTGCTGGCCGGTCCGTGGTGCGCACAGACGCTCGCCGATTTCGGCGCCGACGTCATCAAGATCGAACGACCCGAAGTCGGCGACGACACGCGTCACTGGGGCCCTCCGTACCTGAAGACGCCGGACGGCGCAGATACGCGCGAGGCAGCCTACTATCTCGCCGCGAACCGCAACAAGCGCTCGGTGACCGTGGATATCGCGACGCCCGAAGGGCAGCGCATTGTCCGCGAGCTGGTCGCCCACAGCGACGTGGTGCTGGAGAACTACAAGGTCGGCCAGTTGAAGAAATATGGCCTCGACTACGCCTCGCTGAAAGAAATCAAGCCGGACATCATCTATTGCTCGGTGACCGGATTTGGTCAGACTGGACCCTATGCGCAGCGTGCGGGCTACGACTTCATCATCCAGGGAATAGGCGGCTTCATGAGCATCACCGGGGAGCGCGACGGCTTGCCTGGCGGCGGCCCTCAAAAGGCGGGGTGGCGATCACAGACCTGATGACGGGTATGTACTCAAGCGTCGCCGTGCTGACAGCCCTCACCCATCGCGACCGTACCGGCGAAGGCCAGTACATCGACATGGCGCTGCTCGACGTGCAGGTCGCCATGCTCGCGAACGTTAGCTCGAACTTCCTCGCCAGCGGCCAGCCGCCGGTGCGCTGGGGCAACGCGCATCCGAACATCGTGCCCTACCAGACCTTCCAGACCAGCGATGGCTGGATCATCGTCGCGGTCGGCAACGACGGGCAGTTCCGGAAATTTGTCGAAGCCGGCGGCCGGCTGGAACTGGCCGACGACGAGCGCTTCGCCACCAATCCGGCGCGCGTGCGCAATCGCGAGACCCTGGTGCCGATTCTCGCGGAGATGGTCCGCGTACGCGGAAAGCATGAATGGATCGCTGCACTCGAAGCTGCCAGCGTGCCCTGCGGCCCAATCAACGATCTCGGCGAGGTATTCGAGAACGAGCAGGTGGTGGCGCGCGGACTGCAACTCGACCTGCCCCACCCATCCGGCGGCACCGTGAAGGTGGTGCGCAACCCGATCAACATGAGCGCAACGCCGCCTCAGGCGCTCATCCACCCGCCTCAGCTTGGCGAACATACAACTGACGTTCTGCGCGTCGTCCTGGGCTATGACGATGAACGAATCGCGGCATTACGCGAAAACTTGGTGATCTGAAGGGCCGTCCGGGTGCTGCCTCGATTTGTGCGCGGTGTCAGGCAGTGCAATGCCAGCACCGCGGGTTTTTGAAGTGAGCCGTTCCGCCGCTCAGGTCGCCAGGAGACCAACGGCACATTGCTGAATCAATATTTACCTATAACGCTTCGATGGGGACATACATGGAATTGAGGAAGGCGATTTTTCTTGCGACCAGCGGACTGGCTAGCGCATCGGCCTGCGCGCAAAGCAGCGTGACGCTCTACGGTCTGGTTGATGCAGGTATCGGTTATGTGAACAACGTGGCCAGCCGGCCCGGAGCCATCGGTGCCCGCAAAATACAGGAAACATCCGGTGTCGGTGCCCCGTCCCGATGGGGCTTTCGCGGGGTCGAGGATCTGGGTGGCGGCAATTCCGCCATCTTCGTGCTCGAGAACGGCTTCAGCGTCGCCAGCGGCACGCTATTGCAAGGTTCACGTTTATTCGGCCGCCAGGCATATGTTGGACTGGTCAACAAGGATCTGGGGACCGCGACCTTCGGGAGACAGTACGACTCGGTCGTCGACTTCGTCGGACCTTTTGTTTCTTCCAGACAATGGGCGACTCAATATGGCGCGCACGTCGGTGACATCGACAATCTCTACACCACCTTCCGCATCAACAACTCCGTCAAGTACACCAGTCCCACCTATCGTGGGCTGGCCTTCGGAGGGTTATACGCCTTCAGCAATCAGGCTGCCGGTTCAGCTGGCACCGGCTTCTCAAACAATAGCGCATGGAGCGTCGGCGCGAGCTACGCAGCGGGACCTGTAACGCTGGGAGCTGGTCACCTGCACCTCTCAAGCCCTTCGGCCGGGGGTACGGGAGGAAGCAATACTGGCGGCGCCATCGTCGGCGATTACACGAGCGTCACCGATATCTTCTATGCACGTCCGGTCAAGACCCAGGACGTCACCGGCGCAGGCGTGGCATACCAGTTGGACGCAGCGACGCTGGGGTTCGCATATACAGTGGCCAAGTTGCGGTACGTCGACCATTCGAGCTTTTCTCTTTCGAACTATGAGGCCAACACAAAGTACCAGATTACCCCGGCCTTTCTTGCTGGCGTCGCATTCATTTACAGCGACGGAAAGGTAGGTGGTGCCTCGAAAATAGCTAACATTACTGATGGGACCCACCCTCGTTGGGCGCAGATAAACCTGGGGGCGCAATACCTGCTTAGCAAAACTACGACAACGTATGTCGCCGCGGTCTATCAGAAGGCCCTGGGCGATGCCCTGACCGCAACGATCGACAGCGTGGGCGGTCCAACGGGCTCCAATTCGAAATACCAGCTCGCCGTTACCGCTGGCTTGCGCGTCAGGTTCTAGTACAGCTTCCCCGATAGCAAAGTTATTGCTATTCGAACGCGACGTCCCGTCAACCGACAATCGCCCGCAGAACCGACTGCGCGCGGGATCGACAGTCACTTACCCATCCGGAGTAAATATGAGTTCCCTACAAGACGCCCAACTGCTGGGGCGTGGTTTCTACTGGCAGGAGATTCAGGCCGGTCAGCGCTTTCGCACGTATCGTCGCACGGTAACCGAAACCGACCTTGTCAATTTCATCTCGGTGACCGGCATGCTCGAGGCCATTTTCATCGACGCGGACTACGAGCACGGCGCCATGCGTGGCCGTGCGGTCCCCGCTGCGCTGACGAGCGGCCTGATCGAAGGACTGTTATTCCAGACGATGATACAAGGCACCGGTCTGGCACTTCTGGATCTGACGTTAAAGGCTCACGGTCCGGTTCTCGTCAACGATTCGATCTATGGGATAGTGGAAGTCGAGGAAGTGAAACCCACATCCAAAAACAATCGTGCAGTCGTGACGAGCCGCATCGACGTGTTGAATCAGCGTGATGAGCGCGTGCTTTCATACACCGCGAAGCGGTTGCTGGCCGGTCGCCCCGCTTAAGGTCCGGAAGCACGGCACCGCCGTGCGTTGCTCGTCAACGCATCCGCGTCTTCAAGTCGTGCACCGTGATCGATCAGCTTTGTCGATGCAATTTCCCCCGAAGACGGGCCCAAGGCAGGGACACATCAGGCTACATCGTCGGGATGCAGACCGTTTTTGAATCCAGGCGCGAGTATTCCCCGTATATGCGGTCAGAGCCGTGCAATTACGCGTGGCAACTCTGGGGAGTGCACCATGAAATGCAAGCCTATGTTCGTCGCTGTCGCACTGTCAGCAGCCGTCTCT
>NZ_JALOCP010000063.1:0-30990 GCF_030511745.1 Paraburkholderia sp. SECH4 | reverse complement strand
CTTCTACTCAACTTTGCGCCGCCATCTAATGACGCTTTTACACCGCCGCTAACAGATACAGCATGGCATCAAGAACGAGATATGAACCCGCCGGTGCCACGATTTGCTTTTCGAACTTTGACACGAACGTGTCCGTCGGGAATTCTGGCACATGATGCGTTCCGGCCAGCACGAAGGTGGCTCCATTTTCGAGCGTGAAATCATCGAGGCACAGAAGTGCATTGATGGCGAGCGTCTTCGAACTCGTCCAATGTTGGTAGGCAAGATCGCGGTGCCATTTCGCTTGATAGTTTTCGCGGTCCGGCCTGTTGATAATGCCGTTCTGCTGCATTAGTACAAATTCAGATCCCAAAACGCTAGCGGCCAGTTTCATCAGCGGTTCTGTAGTGGCCACCTTCAGGAATCCCGGTTCGTAGGACAGCATGCAGCGAGCGATATCTGTGTCGTTCATGCGACGCAGTGCATCCTCGCCGCCGATTTCCTGAGCCTGCCTCAAGTATGTTCGATCAAGGTCGTTTTTCAGACTATCGAGAAAGTCTCGAGACAGTCCGCTCTGCAGGATGGCGTACCCATTGATGCGAAGTTCCGCAGCTACTTCGTCGATATAGTCATCGGACTTCATGCGCTCCGAGACTCCGTACGCGGCGTGAACGTTGTGTGTTGTCATGCGATCTTCGAATGTTCAGTGGGCACGCGAAATATTAGCACGCGTCCACGCGCCTTCCGGTGTCGCCGGCATCTTCGACGATTGCCAGATTGGCAAGGACAAGAGCACCAGTCTTGCGGAACTGAAGATTTTGCAATCCTGTAACATGGCTGCGATCGTCAACGCCGACTGTAGCCTGGCCCACATTTCGAGGTTTCTGGTCAAACGCCCGGTCCAGCCTCAGGGGTTCAGTCCAGACTGGGTCATCTTTACATCGGCGCTAACAGAGACGATTCCCTAGCCATTCTCTCCCTTGCTATGCAGGTGGCGCTGCTTGCGACCAACGCCCCATAGACTGGTTGGTACAATGCGAGGAATCTTTACCCGGCATTGACCATGAATAGAGTGTTCGATCACATTTACATCTTCGCGATGGTTTTCCTAACGGCCTACAGTCGGGTCGTCATGCGTTGGCAGGTCGGGCACGCAGGTAGTCTGCCCGCAGGACTGCCGGGCAAGGTGCAATTTGTGGCAGGGCTTCTGCTAAACCCGTGGGTGATTTCGGGCATCGTCGCGACTTTCTTCGCCGGTGTGTCGTGGATGCTTGCGCTGACGAAATTTCAGATCAGCTACGCATATCTATTGCTCAGGCGACCCTTATCGAGCGCTGCATCTGCCGCGCCAAGCTGTTTAGTCATTTAGCGGCCCGACGCGACCAAAGGTGTGACGACCTTACATCCTCATTAGCCCTGCTCGCATCACATGGGTCGGCAAATGTTAGAGGGGGCTAGAGCAAACTGGACATTTCCTCGTGGCTAATTTTGATTTGAACCATCTTTCTACCACGCAAAGCGAACGCATGTATTTCACCCGATGCGGCGCTCACAATTTCGTTAGGAACGACAAAGCTAAAGCCTGATTGGGTCAACGCCGGTGCATCAAAATAGTCGGCGACATCTTCGCGAGCCAATTTCGCTGGCGCCGCATAAATGACGCGGGATCCAGCTGTGAGAACGATGTAGTCAGCTCGCTCCTTGTCGCTGGGAAACCCAACCCAGCCGGTTGCCCAAATGCCGTCCGAAGTGCGTTCAAACTTGTCTAGCGAACCGGCCGACTGCTTCTCTTCTTGGACGCGAGCCCATACGCTGCCATTCACTTTCATGTACTGGCCCTGAGAGTCTGATGCGAGTTCTGCATGTCCCCGGATCAATTTATAAACATCCTCTTGCGCGAGCAACTCTTCCGTTGTGTACATCCTCGTTGAAGGAGTGCTCACCTTCTCGAGGGCGGCCGTCAGCTGGTCTTTGGGAACATATTGCATCGATCGTTCAACGCGCTCCTCGATCACAACATCGGGGTGCTCCTGTTGCACCATCCGAACAAAAATCTCATCGTTAGGCTCCCCCCAAACATACACAACACGCCCAAACTCCTGATTGAGATAAGGGGTGAGTGACTCCATAAACGAATCGTGAAAGATCAATGCCGTCTTCGTTTTTCCCGGACATGTATAGCCTGAAAATCTCAAGATCGAGCTCACGTCCAGTCCTGTGGGTGTCATTACCTGGCTGGGTTGGCCGCAAGGACCAATCGGCTTGCTAGGTACCTGATTTGACTCTGTCCGGTTCAAGCGTGCCATCTGCGCAAGGTCCCTATGCATAGCGGCGTTATCGTTCACGAACTCACTATCAGGGATGGAAATAGGAGCAGGAAGACCTATGCGAGACAGCGAGGCCATGATTTCCCGATAACCGACATATGCACCATAGCTGGTCCAATGCGTGTCGGTGTGGAAATACAGACGTTCACCCGCAACCTCTTTGTGTCGTCGCATTGCAGGGCCAATATCAACTAGATATGGTGAAGACTCCAGATAGTCCTTCAACGCGTGGAATCGCGATGGGCCATGCCATGAATAGCGAGCGGGAAGTTCCTCTCCGTACACACTGTGCTTATCGGGCGGCACAACAAACCTGTATGTGATCCCCTGCTTTCCTAACCAGGCCGCGCGCGCATCGATGCTTCCCTTCCATAGTTTCAGGTCATCTGGCGACAGGTGTGACACACGTTGGATATCGTCGAGAGAATTTTCTCCCGCATAGAGCAACCAGTCCCCCTTTCCAACTATGACTTTGGGTGATCCGGAGTCGCCGAAAATACGCTGACTGAGACTACTTTGCAGATTGAGGTAATTGTCTCGCAGACCAAAATGATCGCTCACGAATGCACCAAAATTTACGGTAAAGTTCTCTAAGCCGGCTTTCGTTGGCGAAAATTCGGGAAAAGTGGCAAGCTTCCGCTTCTCGATAGAGCCATCCCCTGTTGACCAAAGCCCAAGAAATGGAACGATCATGTTGGCCACAAAAAATGCCGAAATCACGACGTTGAATGCGTCTCTTTTAGTAATCGCTCGCATTTTCAAAACCGGAAATAAATAAACGGATTGTATGTATTGATCGCGAGCGCTGAGATACTCAGAACCATGATCGAGGCTGTCGCAACGGTCCGCGCACATAGTAAAGAAATGCCGAAGTTAGGCGCACGCATGCGCATCGCCCATGCGGGGAGAGGTTCCTTTGCATGATCCGGAAATCGCCGGCTATTCCAGTCACGCGACATGAAGATGAAAATTGGAGTGGAAAGCACTATTGCCAGCACAAGTGTAGTAACGGCTTGCCCGTCCAAAAGCGCGTAGATTTGGGGGGTGAATCCCTGACCGAGTCCACCTAAGAACATTGTGTGAAGATACCTGATGGCGTCGGGGAAAGTTTCGGCGCGGAAGAAGACCCATCCGATCATGATCATCATGATCGTGTACGCACTTGACAACAATCTTGGTGCTCTATCGATCAGTCTCCCTAGGCGACCACGTTCCAAGACCAGGAGTGTCCCGTGAAACACACCCCAGAACGCGAAGTTCCAACTCGCGCCGTGCCACAGGCCGCAAAGGAAGAAGACCACGAAAAGATTTAGTCGAACACGAATTGACGAGCCGCGATTACCGCCCAAGGGGATATACACGTAGTCTCGGAACCAGGTCGACAACGACAGGTGCCAGCGTCTCCAAAATTCTCGAACAGATCGCGAGATGTAGGGGTAGTTGAAATTCTCAGTTAGCTCAAAGCCGAACATTCTGGCCAAGCCAATGGCCATGTCAGAGTAGCCGGAGAAATCAAAATAGATCTGTAACGTGTAACACACAATGCCCAGCCATGCCGTAGCCGCGGAGAGGGTACCTGCCGGCGTATTGAACGCTTGGTCCGCGATTTGACCTAGCGTATTCGCGAGAAGGATTTTCTTGCCCAGTCCGAATACGAATCTCTCGACGCCAGACGCAAACCGCTCCAAGTTATTTGTCCGGTGCAAGAGTTGGTCCGCTACATCGTGATAGCGAATAATCGGGCCGGCAACAAGCTGCGGAAACATGGAGATATAGAGTCCCATATCGAGCGGATTCTTCAACGCTTGTGCCTGTCGCCTGTAAATATCGACTATGTAAGAGATGGCGTGAAAGGTGAAGAATGAAATGCCGATGGGAAGAGGGATCTGGGCGGTGGTGAACGTGTGATGAACGATGTGCCCGAATATCCGGTTGAAGTTCGAAGCAAGAAAGTGCGCGTATTTGTAGTGCGCGAGAACGAGCAAGTTTGCTATTACGCCAATACTAAGCACGGTCAACTCGCTCCGCCTTCCAGGCATGGCAGACATGCAAAGTCCGATGGCCCAATTGAATACGATCGAAAGGACCATAAGCACGACGTATACGGGCTCTCCCCAAGCGTAGAAAATCAGGCTGGCTGCCAGTAGCAAGAGATTTCTATACCTGGCGCTCAGCAGATAGTAGAGGGCCAGCGTGACGGGAAGGAATACGAATAGGAAGACTGTTGAGCTAAATATCACGGCAAACTCTATTTATTAAATCTTTTTATTTAGTATCGACTGCAATTAAATTGCTTGCAGACCTCGAAGCGTCGCGCATTTTAACGTATTGGCCGCTTCGGCAGCGTGACCCAATGGCCGGTGGCCCGGCGCCTGTTCCTGGAAATAGGAGCTGATGCGTGCGATACCAACACCGTGCAGGTCGCGCTGGCTGAACGACCTGCGGTATCCCATCGGACCCGTGGGGTGGGAGTTCTGTTGCATCGCCGGATCATTGAATTGAGGAAGCCGTCCTGCCAATCAGCTGAGCTTCAGTGATTTGCTCAGCGTGCTCACCACCCTGTCTTGCTGGTCCTCACTGAGGCCGACCCATAGCGGCAAGCGAACCAATTGCTCGGACAGCGCGTTGGTCACTGAGAGATCGCCATGCGCGCGGCCATAGCGCTCGCCGGCTGGCGATGAATGCAAGGGTACATAGTGGAACACGGACGATATCTCATTGCGTCTGAATTCATCGAGAACGAATTGGCGGTCAACGTCGGGCGCAAGTAACACGTAGTACATGTGCGCGTTGTGCTGGCAGTCCTGTGGCAGAACGGGGCGTCGCAGGACACCTTTGGCTTCGAACGATTCCAGTAGAGCGTGATATCGATTCCAGCTGTCCATGCGCCGCTGAGTGATCTTGTCTGCTTCCTCGAACTGTGCCCAAAGGAATGCTGCGACGAGTTCGCCCGGCAAGAATGATGACCCCACTTCTTGCCAAGTATATTTGTCGACTTCTCCGCGAAAGAAGCGACTGCGATCTGTGCCCTTCTCACGAATAATCTCTGCGCGCGAGACAAGAGCCGGATCATTTACAAGCAGACCCCCACCTTCGCCAGAAATCACGTTCTTGGTTTCGTGGAAGCTGTAGGCCCCTAGCTCACCAATGCTGCCAAGTGCACGGCCCTTGTAGGTAGCCATAACCCCTTGGGCGGCATCCTCAACTACAGCCAGCTGATGACGCTTCGCGATCGACATGATCGCGTCCATTTCACAAGCAACGCCGGCGTAATGCACCGGGACAATTGCACGTGTGCGCGACGTAATCGCGGACTCGATCAGTCGCTCATCCAGGTTAAGCGTGTCTTCCCGTACGTCAACGAATACAGGCACGCCTCCGCGCAACACAAATGCGTTAGCCGTGGACACGAACGTGTACGACGGCATGATCACTTCGTCGCCTGGTTGGATATCAAGTAAGAGTGCGGCCATTTCAAGTGCCGCAGTGCACGAGTGCGTAAGTAGCGCCTTCGCGCAGTGTGTACGCGATTCGAGCCAGCTATGGCAACGCTTGGTGAATGGGCCATCGCCCGCGAGGCGTCCATTGAAATGCGCCTCGGCGATATAGTGCAATTCTTTGCCCGTCATGTTCGGCCAATTAAACGGGATATGCTTGTCTTTTGTGCTATTCATGTTTCGTCCTCAAATGATGCTTCGCTTTGCATCATCGCTGCAAATCGAACACACGCATATTGCCGCTCACAAATGCTGCCCGGTCAAGCAAAGGTGCCGGCCAGCGAGGCATGTCACCTTGTTGCAGCAGATACCAGCGCACTCCGGTTTTGCGTCCAAAGGCCTTCAGTTCGTCGAAATTTTCGATTCCGCTCAGTTGGCCATTTTCGGCAACCCGGGAAGCAGCCATTGCTGCAACGCTGCCACCCAGTGCCCTGTAGAGCGGTTCCCGCGATACAAATTCCGCTAGACCGGTGAGCGCCACGCCGAGCGCCAGCGGGTCGTTATTCGACATAAGGAGTTTGTCGCCACGGTCCGCGTGGGCGCGAATGAAATCAGTGGTCTTGAACATGTCGTCGGAAATTGCCGTTGCGCATGCAGTGGGACCGTCGCGCAGGGAGCCATACTGCGCATTTTTACCGAAATGCCAGGGCACGATTGCTCCAGAGACCAGCAATATCGAGCCCGCGAGCGTCAGGGAGCGGACGTGTGAGTTCCGTGCTCCGGCGGCTGCCAGGAGAGACGTCGCCCAGGCGACAATGTAGATCAGCAACACCGCATACACGAGCACAAACGAGCGGTGACTCCACTCCGTAATGTCGCCGTTGCTGGCGGTGGGCATCAGGAATGTGATAGCGCAATGGACACAGAGCAGCACGAGCGGCACCACATAGATTTGCCACCGGCCCGACGTAGAGCGAATCTGTTGGAATACGTAAATCAGCAGCAACGGGAGTAGCGCGCCTAACTCCGCCACGAGCAGCAGAGCGTATCCAATGGCACCTTTTTGGAGATCGGTGTCGCCGGTAGTCCACTTTGCGTAGAGCCCCTCATAGGCGATAGGTGTGGCGGCATGCACCGCATCGATGTAGCGCAGTCCATCGCGCTGTGCCGTCAGAAAGTGCGGTGCAAGCGCCACGTGTTCGCTGACCACCGCGGCGCCTGCGGCGGCAACAAGCAGCAGCGCGACTGTAGCCAATCTGTGCCATGGTCGCTTCGGTTGCCACGCCAACAGCATCATGACGATGAACGTCGCAACGGCGGGGATGGCAATGTGTACACGAAAAACAGCCGACGCCAGCACAGGAGCGGCGCCGATCACAATCAGTCGGCCGCTTGAGTCGAGGACGCCGCGTACATATAAGGCAAGGCCGATAAGAGCGAGCGCGAGCGCATAACCGGATCCTGGTGCGACCTGTATCAACCAATGGAACGCGAAATAGCCATTGTGCAACCCGTACATTGAAGCATCGGGAAGCAGAAACAACGCTAGAGCGGATACGACGCCGGCTATGCGCCCGCCAAGCGCACAACCAAGACCGTATGCACCCATCCCGAGCAATACGATACCCGTAGGCATCCAGAAATAAGTCGCTGTATCCAGGATGGGCTCGTGGGCGATCGACGCATAGATGGCCGAGAGCGCGTAGCTCGCGCGGTGATATATCGGTTGCGGGCTACCGGCCAGAAATAACGACTGACCATGAAACGCTGGATAGCTTTCCAGGTATTTGATTTCTGCAGCCTGGAGAAGAAAATCGCTCCATACGCGCAAGACGCCGGACGCATGAGCTTCTCGAACCGCTGCGAGAGCGTCACGAGTCCAGACCGTGACGAGAGCGGATATCGCGATCAGCATGGCAACGTCGACGAGAACAGTGCGGCCGTTTCGTGCGGGCTCTGCAGACACCGCAACACCTGATCGCTGAGCGACACGCTCGCGCTTTTGGCTAACCAGGAAAAATGCGGCGACGACAGCGATGTCGACCAGCAGCGCCAAGTCGGCAGTCAGGCGGAACAGCGCCGTGGTAGTCAGATGTAACAGGCTCGATGCGCAAAAGCCGATGACGACTTCGAAGGCAGCCGCGAAGCCAGGTTCTTTTGGCAGACGGATGCAGACTCTGATTGCCCGCCCCGAGACAATGGACAGTGTGGCGATCAGAAAAATTGCAATGGCGCGCGCAGGGGTGACGTCCGCGCTTCCGACCATGGTGGGAAGCAAAAGCGCTAGCCACAGGCCAGTGGAGAGAGCGAGCATTTCAAACGTGTCGCGCCAGACAGTGGTGCGTATCCTCGCACTATCATGCGGCGCGGATTGATATGCATCAGAGCGCGCATCGAGCGTCATAAATCGGGTTCCAGTGTTGTTCGAGGCTCGCGCAGTCCGGCCCGCGCGGCATCAGCCTTGCGGCTCAGCATGAGTATGGGCTTCCGATCCGCACTCGCGATCCACCACATAGAGCGGCCGCCCCTTCGCCATGTCAAAGATGCGCGAGATATAAAGGCCCACCGCACCTAGGCTCGCGAGGATCAGCCCGGTGGAGAAGAGAATGGCGACTACCAGGCTGGTCCATCCCGGCAAGGACGACGAGGTCAGATGCCGGTAAATGAAGTAGGCTCCGGTGCCGAAACTTGCGACCGTAAAAAACAGTCCCATGTACATGATCCAGTTCAAGAATACGCTGGTGTGGAAGAACATTCCGCCGAACGCATGCTTTACCAGTTTGAATACGTTGTAGGAACTACGACCTGCGTGACGATCGCCATGGGCATACTCTATCGTGCCGCTGTTGAAACCGAGCCAGCGGAGAATGAGTATGTAGTGTCGCTCGCGCTCACCGAAGCGAAGGAATGCGTCGACCACCTTGCGCGAGAGTATGCTGAACGCGCCGTACCCGCCGTCCACAGACTCACCGGTGAGTCGGCCCATGAGAGCGAAGTAGGCTCGAGCGGCAACCACCCGCAGGGCGGAGTGGGTGCGCTCGACACGCTTCGCCATAACAAGATCGAAACCCTTCCTGACTTCGTTATAGAGGTCGGGAATTCGTTCGGGGGGATCCTGCAGGTCGCAGTCCATCACCACGACGTAGTTGCCGCGCGCAGCCTCAAGCCCAGCGGTGATAGCGATTTGCTGCCCGAAATTTCGACTCAGCCGGATTCCGCGGACGGCCGCATAGCGTGTCGCTAATGCTTCGATCAACGGCCAGGAGTTGTCGGGGCTGCGATCGTCGACGATGACAATCTCGTATGACGGCACGAGCGCACGAAGCACAGTGTCGAGTCGCGCGCACAACGCTTCCAGACACGCCAGGCAGCCATATGACGGAACGACCACGCTGATTTCCGGGTTCGACGATGCATAGGCCGTGGCGGCGCCGCTCGCGCGTTCAGCCGCCACTGCATTGTCGGCGACCCGTTCGTTCGATGTTGGCGATAGCGTGGACCCCGCGCCACCGCAGCAATTTGCTCCACTCATTGCGTTACTTTTCCAGTACAGCCAGGCCGAACCCGGTGTCGCCATAGCGGCTGCCGTTATACAGCATGAAACGCTCTCCGGCGTGATCGAACACGCACGGATAGCACACAGTGTCGACGTCCCAGCCGGATTCGGACGGGCCGATTCCGACCAATTCGTCGCGTCGGGTCCAGGCGACGCCGTCGGGTGATTCCGCGTATCCAATGCGATAGGCGTGACCGCGGTACGAATACCACATGCGATAGAGATCCGCATCACGCACGACGGTCGGCTTAGACATCGCGTACTCGGTTTCGTCCTTGAAAGGCAACGCGATTGCGCCGTCGCGCCGCCAGGTGCGGCCATCGTCCGACTCGGCGTACTTGAACAGATGGCTCATCTCCTCCTGCCGGGTGCCCGTGCCCCACGACAGGTTCGATCCGTACCACATGCGCCAGCGGTCGCCATCGACCAACACCCAGGGATACGAAATCGAGAACGGATCTGCGTCGTTCCTGTCCATGACCGGCGCCCGGGAGGCCTTGACGAAAGGCGAATCCGGCCCCTCGCTGACTGCAAGACCGA
Organism: Paraburkholderia sp. SECH4; assembly: GCF_030511745.1. Taxonomy (NCBI): domain Bacteria; kingdom Pseudomonadati; phylum Pseudomonadota; class Betaproteobacteria; order Burkholderiales; family Burkholderiaceae; genus Paraburkholderia; species Paraburkholderia sp. SECH4. The sequence goes on along the minus strand of NZ_JALOCP010000063.1, from coordinate 21,151 downwards.
TCGAGTTACGCCACGGTACCGTTACGCCGAGGTTCCAGCCAAGGTAGTACAGGTAGCGTTTGCCATCGTGATGCACGAGGCACCCCATCGAGGTCCCGCTGTCGTCGAACAGTCCTGTTTCGCCCGGAGAGATTACAGGCGCGTCCGACAGGGACAAGATATTCTGCGGGGCGTCCAAGTCAATGTCGACGTAACCGATGTGCGCGCGGCGCTGCGCATCGCGCGCACTGAAGTAGACGCGAAAGACGTTGCCGTGCCGCCATTCCGCGACGGGATTGGCGGCGTGCGTCAACATCCACGGATGTTCTCCAGCGGCGCAAAACACCTTGCCAAGCTTTCGCCAATGCATCTTCGTGGCTCCTAGATGTTGCGCAGTCTTGAACTGGGCACGCGCGAGCGCTCGGCAGGCGGCGCGGAGTACACGCCTTCCGGTTCCGCGTCCGCGACCACCAATGAACCTGCCCCGATGACACAACGCTCGCCGATCGTCACGTGATCGCGGATGGTGGAGTTCACGCCGATGAAGCTGCGTGCTCCAATCCGTACACCGCCAGAAATCACGACGTGCGAGCTGATAAAGCAGTTGTCTTCGATCACCGAGTGGTGACCGATGTGATTTCCGCTCCACAACGTGACGTTGTCGCCAATCTGCGCGAACGGCTGGATGGTGTTGTCTTCGAGAATGAAGCAATTCTCGCCAGCGGCGAAGTCAGGGAAGACGGTCGCCCGGCTGCTGATGTAGCTGGCACAACGGTAGCCGGCCTCGCGCACTTCTTTAACCTTCTGGGTGCGCACGGCGTTGACCTTCGCATAGCTGAGCGCTACGAACATTTGCACGTCCTGCGGCTGATACCGCTGCGGCAATTCGTCGAAGGGCACCACTGGAAGACCATGAAACGTATCGCGGTCGGCGAATGCGCGGTCCACTGTGAAGGCAACAGGCCGGTAAGCCGAATCGTGAGTGAAATAGAACCACGCAAGCTCAGCGATCTGGCCCGTACCGAATATGACAAGCGGCGTTTGCGGTTCAGTCATCGGTCATTTCCTCACGAGAATGGTGAACTCGTACAAGCCGTAGTCATGCAGCAAAGCCACGTTGCGGGAATATTTACGCTTACATATGTCGAACAACTCGCAAGGATCGGCGTAGTGGAGATCAGGCCGCATCTTGTCCTGGTCGGAATACGCTGTCAGGCAGTTAAAGGCAAAACCCCTGCTCGTGAACTCATGCATGTTCTCAAGCGTCGTTTCGATATACGAACGCCACTCGCTGTCGCTGCTATTCAGCTTGACATTGAAAATTCCGCTTGCGACCGCGAAGTCTGTCGGCTGCGATGGCCGCGTGCCGAGTTCGAAGCGAGCGTGCGCCTTGCCTGCGTGGAGTTGAGTGGCCGCGCCGATCATGGCATCGGATATGTCGACGCCGACGTAGTCACAGCGTTCGAAATGAGTTTCAAGGAAATCGAGAAGCGAGCCGTAACCACACCCCACGTCCGTCACTGAAAAGGGGGTGTCCGGATCTAGCACTTTGCAGAGCTGGGCAAATCGCAGCACCTGGCCTTCGCGGCCATTCCAGTCGACACCACGAGGTTCGCTGCCGAAGCGCTGAATCTTGTCCGTGTAATAGTGTGCGACGGACGAAAGTAAGTCGTTCATGATCGGCCTGGCTGGTTCGATGGCAACTTGGGAAACTTCATGTGCTGACGTGCATCCGGGCCACAATTGAAAAGCAGATCGAGCACGCTGACACCGTGTTGGAACTCGCCCCAGAGCTGCGGGTATTCGGAATATCCGGTGTAATCGTAGTAACGAAGCTCGATACCCGCCGCTTCGAACAATCCTGGCTCGATGTAGTCGCGCGCAGCGGGGCCCGAGATGTAAATCGTTGCGCCGGCTTGCCGGCACAGATCAACGAGTCGCTCGGTCTTGCCTTCAGCGAGTGTGTAGTCCCAGCTCCACTTCAGCGTTGTTGTGATACCCAGCAGCGTGCAGATTGCCTCGGTCAAGGCGCGGTTGAGTTCGGACAGGTGGGTAAACTCGCGCTCCAGGTAATACGGTTCCAGCACTTTGGCGATCTGCTCGAAATATGGCGCACGCCGGTAATTCTGTTGCAGTGCTTTCCAGTGATCGGCGCGCCAGCGCTGGCCGTCGATCTCTGTCTCGCGAATGGTCTGCAAATATTTGCCCTTGACCTTCACGGGAACCGTCAGCCACAACAGGCCTTGGGCAGTCTTGATCTGGTTTCGGTTGCGCCAGTCCCGACGCGTATATTGCATGTCGTCGTAGAGGATGAATTCGTCAACCGAACCAATCATGTCGAAATAGCCCTTCCATGGGATATAACACGACTGGACAATCGCAACGCTGCGCTGAGAGGTTTTCAATTGGCTGAAATATGTCGGTGCCCAGCGGGCCAGGTCGGCGCGAAAAGCATCACAAGCAGTCGATCTTGCTGTGCGAAACACCGCTTCGGCGCAATATGAAATTATAACCTGCCGCAGCGGTGGTCATCGACGGGTAACGCGGCAGTCCATGACTGGCAGCAGTGCAACGGGAATCAGCAGGGTAAGGCCGAGCAGGCCACTACGCTGAAGCCCCGCGATCATCCCGCGGAGCAGCGGACCCCGACGCGCTTTGAACGCCTCGTCAGACAGTGCGCGGGAAAGAAAGGTTTGAAAGATGAGTCGGTCAAACACGGCTTCCGTCGCCAGCCGTTGGCGGCAGATGTGCCGGACACTGCGCACGGTAATCCAGTTGAGCGAGCGCCACGTGCCCATCGGGTCTAGGACGTTCTTTGAGCGGACAATCCACCGCCACATCAATTTTTCGGTCAGAGTCCGGTTTAGCAGTGTTGGCAGATTGAAATGGGGCTCGTAGGGAAAGGCGTAATTCGGACACATAAACCGGTACGTGCCGCCGTGCCGCAGGGACGCGTGCACCCGCTCCAGCACCAGAGCAACGTCGTTTACGTGCTCCATGACATTGACGGAGAACGCATAGTCGAAGCGGTCCACTGCGTCGAGTTCTTCGCCCGATGAGGGCATCAGTTCCGGAAGAATGCCCTGTTGGGTAGCGTAGCCCGCGACGATCGACTGGAGTCTCGCAAAATGCGAGAAACCGCTGCCCACTGGCTCCAAAGCTGTGACTGCATATCCTTCGCTGGTCAGCACACAACTGAGCATCAGGGAGCCCGCGCCGACTTCGAGAATATTGGCTCCGCTCGGCAACCGTGCAAGGTCATCGGCAATCAGTGCGTGGCCAAAACGGACTTCACCCGCATATCCGTCGAAAGTTTCCAGGAGGTCAGGGGCTTCATGGCGCACCAGTTCGCGTAGCGCGCGCAAGAGCGATTCGGAGGTGGTGGCATTAGTGGCCACATCCGAACTCATCCTTGAGCTCCGATGGCCACGCCCGCAAGAATGAGCGCCGCACCGAGCAATTTTGGGGGATTCATTGGTTCGCCGAGCAAAATTGTGCTGCTGGCCACCACGACAAGGAACGTGAGGCCCTGATACATCGGGAATGCCTGGCCGAGCGGCAGTTTTGAAACGGCGCTCAGCCAGGCCAATGAGCCTATCAGGCCGGCTGCGTACGCGGACAGGATGAAGGGATCAAGCAGATAGTCGAGATACCTGAGCAAGCCAGTATGTTGGCTGGCAGGCAACCCAATGACGCGCCACTTGACGATCACCTGGCTGTAAGCGACAAGTAATACGGTGGGTAGAACGCGCAAGATGATGCCCATAGGCTCTCTGTCCCTGTGAATATTGAACAACTTCACGCCGGGCGCAGCTCGCTCTTGGCGAACTTTCTTGTTCCCCGCAATGACCGTGTGGAAACGTAGGATTCTACCTTGCTCGCGCGGAGCCCGGCAAAGCGCTAGTTCTGGAGCAGGTTCAACGCTGCGTATTGCAACAGCATGATCGTCTTGCCGTCGGTGATTTCGCCCCGGCCTATCATGGATAGCGCATCGTCTATCGACAGTTCGACTACCTCGATGTCCTCGCCCTCTGACACGAGTCCGCCACCATCGCTGACCTTGTCTTGTGGCGTATATGGGGCAACAAAACAGTGTACTGCGTGGGTGACGCATCCAGGCACCATGAGCGCTTCGAAAACCTTCTGCATTGAAGCGATCCGGTAGCCGGTCTCTTCCTCGACTTCCTGCTTCATGCGCGCCTCAGGATCCGCACCATCGAGAAACCCGGCGGGCGTTTCCAGTAGGTAGCCCGGAGCGCCACGCAGATAGGCCGGCAAACGGAATTGCTGCACGAGAATCACGGTCCTGCGCGCGGCATCGTACAAGAGCACAGTGGCGCCGTCGTCGACGTGGTAGATCTCGCGCGCCAGCGGTTGCATCTCGCCGTTGGCGCGGACGTAGTCAAAACTGACTTTTTCGAGCGTATTCCAGTTTGCTGACAGTTGCTCGACATGGGTGACTCGAATTCTATCGTTGCGGGCCACGCTTGCGCTCCGTATCAAGTGGTGCCGCGCAAACATGCAGGCGGCGCGGTCTCTCTAATCTGACAATATTCAACTTTCGCATATGGGCCGCAAGCGTACTATGTAATTCTCCGTAGGGCGCATATTGGGTCATCGGTTCGCGGCCTGAAAATTGCTGATATCACGCATGGCAGATGTGGTTCTACATTGCTAGTCGTTCTGACCCCACCCACGTTGTCGTGGGCACTCTGCCTTGCAGGCGTACCGCGGCCAGTGTGCGGCAGCCATAAAATTGGCTTCTGGCAGGGCTCCACGGCATAATCAACGCCTTGCAGATGCTGGACCGTTGGGTTTTATAGGTGTGCCCCGTTCGTGCGCGATTTCCCGTGTGCACATGCACTGCACATCTAGCGGCCTTCGTCGGCATTGTTTCTGAACGGCAGCAATAGGAGGTGTGGTCCCGATGTTTCGACATAAATCATCATGGATATCGTTCATTGCCTTCATCTTCGATTTGTGCGCGGTCATGGGTGCATGGCTCGGCGCATACATGATTCGGTTTAATGGGCCAGTCCCGGCCGAGTTCTGGGCTGGCGCGATGAGGGCGCTTTACTGGGTTCTTCCCGCCTATGGTCTGATGTTTCGGCTGTTCGGCCTATATCGCGGTATCTGGGTATTCGCCAGCTTGCCCGACCTGATACGCATCTCCAAGGCGGTTGGGTGGGGAGCGCTAACCATCATGGTCCTTTCGGTGGTCGTGCAACCCGTTCCCATCATTCCGCGCTCTGTGCTGATCGCGTCACCTCTGCTTTTGTTCCTTGCGATGGGTGGCCCTCGTGCCCTCTACCGTGCAGCGAAAGAGTTCTATCTTTATGGTGGCCTCGTTGCTCAAGGCAAACCAGTGCTTGTCCTTGGTGCAGGCGGCGCGGGTGCGAGTCTCGCCCGTGAACTGTCGCGCTCGAGCGAATGGCGTCTCGTCGGCCTGCTCGATGACGATACGGCCAAGCAGGGGCGCGAAATCTACGGATACAAGGTGCTCGGAGCGATCAGCGATTTGCCGCGGTGGGCAGCAAAATTCGGCGCTGAACACGCGATTATTGCGATCCCCTCTGCATCCGTTGAAAACCAACGCCGTGTCGCCTCGCTTTGCCTGGACGCCGGCGTGCGTGCGATGGTTCTACCCGCACTCACCGCGCTCACGCAGGGGGAGGCATTTTTGTCGCGCGTGCGTCAGATTGATCTCGAAGATCTCCTGGGTCGCGACGCCGTGACGATCGACACGCCGCATGTCGAGGCGTTGCTGCGAGGCCGCGTCGTCATGGTTACGGGAGCGGGCGGTTCGATCGGCTCGGAGTTGTGCCGACAGATCCTGCGCTTCGGCCCAGCTCAACTGGTTGCGTTCGATCTGTCGGAATTCGCGATGTATCGGCTGACCGAAGAACTTGGCGACCGCTTCGCAGACATCTCCGTGATCCCCATTGTTGGGGATGCAAAAGATTCGTTGTTGCTCGATCAGGTGGTATCGCGATACACGCCGCATATCATCTTTCATGCCGCGGCTTACAAGCACGTACCGTTAATGGAAGAGCTGAACGCGTGGCAGGCGGTGCGCAATAACGTGCTTGGCACCTACCGAGTGGCGCGCGCGGCCATCCGTCACAACGTCAAGCATTTCGTACTGGTCTCGACCGACAAGGCCGTCAACCCGACCAACGTGATGGGCGCGAGCAAGCGGCTCGCGGAAATGGCGTGCCAGGCATTGCAGCAAACGAGCGAACATACGCAGTTCGAGACCGTTCGCTTTGGTAACGTGCTAGGTAGCGCGGGCAGTGTGATTCCGAAATTCGAGGAGCAGATCAGGAAGGGTGGTCCTATCACGGTGACACACCCGGAAATCACGCGATTTTTCATGACGATTCCAGAGGCGTCGCAACTGGTGCTTCAGGCTTCCAGCATGGGGCACGGCGGCGAGATCTTCATTCTGGACATGGGCGAGCCTGTACGAATTACCGATCTCGCGCGCGATTTGATTCGTCTTCACGGGTATACCGAGGAACAGATTCGGATCGTGTTTACCGGGTTGCGTCCGGGCGAAAAACTCTACGAAGAACTGCTTGCGGACGACGAAACAACGACCCGCACGCCGCATCCGAAGTTGCGTATCGCACGCGCACGCGAAGTGCCGGATCATCTGCTCGACGAATTGTTGCCGTGGCTTATGCAGCAGCGCGTCCTTGCCGACGACCAAGTGCGCCGCGATCTTCGCCGGTGGGTGCCGGAGTACCAGACAACGATGGCGCCGATGCTGCAAAGCATGCCTACCGCTCGTACTCCCGTCGCGTCAAATGGAACGCAACGCCCGCGAATCGGCGGCGTCTGATCTGCTCGTACGGCGTTGTCGTGACCTTTGCTATTGAGGAGGAACGCGCGCTGCGCGGTCGGCCTTGTCGGCACAGGTTGCCAGCGCCGCCAGTATCGCGATCACGGTGGCGTAGTGGGAGTCAGTCATTTTTGAGGTCGGACGTCTCCACACCGTGAGGCCGGAACCGTTTTGGTTGCCGGCATCATCACGAGATAGGTCTTATCGGGTGTTCTATAGCGTCTTAAATAGTGCCGCATAGCATACGAAATGCCGTCCCGAATCAGTTGATCCCTCATTTCACTGTTACAGACTTCGCCAGGTTCCGCGGCTTATCCACATCCGCGCCTCGCGCTGGAGAACCTTCGACCCGGCACGGCGGTTGTGGACAATGAGTCAACGGCGACGTGACCCCTTCCTCACCACCATCCACCTCGGCGACTTAAACCGCACGATACTCATATACAGCCACACATAAGTCGCCGCAAACACCACCACAAAGCAAAACAGATGCAACGTATGCCGCCAGAACAACGTCGCCGGCACAACTGCGATCAGACACAGCAACCAAAGATACGGCGACGTCAACGAGTTCCGCCGCGTCAACTCCCGCGCCGTTCTAGCCCCCACCGCCCAGCGCATCAACCGCTTATAAACCAGCATATGCAGGTGCACGCCGTCGGGAATCCCAGGCGACATCCCACGAATGAACTTCTTCCGGTAGATCGAGAAGCAGGTCTCGAAGATCGGATACATAAAAAGCAGCACCGGATACCACGCCGACACATCGCGATTGCGCATCACCAGCATGATCGACAGCTCGGCGAGCATGAAGCCGATGAAGTACGCGCCACCGTCACCAAGAAAAATCAGCCCCGCCGGAAAATTCCAGATGAAGAAGCCGAGCACCGCGCCCATCATCATGAACGACGCCGACAGCACGATCGGATCGGACACCTGGAACGCCACATAAGCGAGCGAAGCGAACATCATGAACGCGACCATCGAAGCGAGGCCATTGAAGCCGTCGATGATATTGATCGCGTTGGCGAGCGCCGCGACGGCCAGCACGGTGACCGCACAGGAGATCACCGCATACGTGAGCAGGAAGTCGAGCGGCGGCACGCTGATGCGCGTCACAGCGATATTCAGCAGGAAGTAGGCGAGAGCGGCGGCCGCCATCGTGCAGACGAGCCGTGCGAGCGGCGAGACGCGCTTGGTCAGATCCTCGACCAATCCCGAACCGAACGCCGGCATGCCGCACGCGATCAGCCCCAGGATGCCGCCTGACACGGCGGGATACGCATGATGCAACTGCACGGCGGACACGATCAACCCGACCAGAATTCCGGCCCCGCCGATGCGCGGCACCGGGCGTACATGGAATTTCTGCACGCCGGCCAGATCGGTATCGGTCGAGAATTTTTCATGCAAATGCGCATAGCGCACGATCAACAGCGTGATCAGCAGTGAAACGAGGAAGCCGAGCGCAAAACTAAGCATGAAAGTGGGCCTGAGCGAAGACGCCGAATTATACAAACGAAACGCATGGCGTCCTGAAAAGCAGCGTTTGCGCCGAACACGCGGAAAATCCCAGATAGTGAAGCTTTAATCGTCCGCAAAGTCTTGCCTGTCATGGATTCCACCTATTTAACGAGGTCTCCGGAAGGTCGTTAACATGGATGCGGTGAAGTGTAAGTTGCCGGCGAAAAAGACGATCGCCGACGCATCACGGGGTTCGCCGCCGATCAATGAGACGTTCCGGAGACCCAATGCTTAACAACATCACCATTCGTGGCGGCCTGACGCTAGTGATCAGCGTATTCGTCGTTTTCCTGCTGACCGTGATCGGCGTCGGCTACGGCGCGCTCAAGCTCGCGAATAGCAGCCTCGACGAAACGCAGCACAGCGCCGTGGCACTGTCGCACCTGAAGGCGAGCTCCGAGAAGCTGCTGCAAGTGCAGCTCGCGCTCGGCTCCTATCAGACGCTCTTCAGCGTCGGCAAGCAGACCGACGATCTGTTGCCGGCCGCGCACAAGGTGCTGGTCGAGTCGAACAATGACTTCGCCAATTACATGGCCGGTCCGTTCGCAAGCGACGACGAGAAGAAGCTCGCGCAGAACGTCGAGCAGGCGCGAAGTGCGCTCGTCGATAAGGCGATCGAGCCGGAATTCAAGGCGCTGACCGACTTCGACTTCAATACCTTCCGCAACATCCAGGGCGAAACGGCGAACGCCTTCTACGCGACCTATTCGAAGTCCATCGACGCGCTGCAGCGCTTGCAGACGGACAGCCAGCGCAAGCAGGCCGAGACGGCGGCGCAGCGGTTCCAACTTGCGACGCTACTGTTCGCGGGGATCGGCGCGATTTCCATTGTGATCGGTGTGATGGCGCGGGTCGGTCTGTCGGCAGCGGTGATCAAGCCCGTCAATGCGACCATCAAGCACTTTGAGCGCATTGCCGCGGGTGACCTGACGATCTCAATCAAAAGCAAGTCGCGCAACGAAATGGGCCAGTTGTTGAGCGCGCTGACGAAGATGCGCGACGGCCTAGTCGAGACGGTGGCGAAGGTGCGCGGCAGCACGACGGCGATTACGCAAGGCGCGAACGAGATCGCCTCGGGCAACGCCGACCTGTCGTCGCGCACCGAGCAGCAGGCGGCGGCACTTCAACAGACGGCGGCGAGCATGGAGCAGTTGTCGGCGACGGTGAAGCAGAACGCGGATAACGCGAAGCAGGCGAACCTGTTGGCGCAGAGTGCGTTAGATACGGTAACGCGTGGTGGCGCCGTGGTGTCGCGTGTCACTGAGACGATGGATGGGATCACCGAGTCGTCGAGGAAGGTGGCCGAGATCATCGGCATGATCGAGGGGATCGCCTTTCAGACCAACATCCTCGCCTTGAACGCGGCCGTCGAGGCAGCCCGCGCGGGGGAGCAGGGGCGTGGCTTTGCCGTTGTCGCCTCGGAAGTGCGTAGCCTCGCGCAGCGCTCCGGCTCGGCTGCGAAGGAAATCAAGGAATTGATCGGCGAATCGGCCACCAAGGTACAACAGGGGGCATCGCTCGTGTCCGACGCACAGAAGACGATTCACGAAGCCATGGACGCGGTTCAACGCGTCACGGGCGTCATGAATGAGATCGAGGCATCAGCGCTCGAACAGAGCGACGGGATCGAGCAGGTCAACAAGGCGGTCTCACAGATCGACGAAGTTACGCAGCACAATGCCGCGCTCGTCGAAGAGGCTGCGGCAGCGGCGAAATCGCTGGAAGAGGAGGCGGCCGTCTTGCGCGACGCCGTTGCGGTGTTTCGGCTTGATGGGAACCCGTCAGTGTTGACCACACCTGATCGAGCGTCATTGGATTCCGGTAGTCGCAGTCGTGCATCGCTACCTAAAAGCATCTCATCTGTTCAGGCCATTTAAGTTCTGACGCCACTCTGCCAAGCCGGTATTCTGGCCTCGAATGCAGCCCGAAAGCGGCGCCTGCCGGTGAACGCGGCGCGGTCTCGCGGTGGTGGGCGGAACTGCGCAGTCTCGCGCCGCGCTCGGGCTCGGCGGCGAGGATGTCGGACCGCATCGCGCCTGTCCAAAGCGCCGAGGACGATTCACGAAACCATGAGCGCAGTCGATGACGCTACTCGCGCGACGGACGGCACTGAGGCGTCCGCGTTGGGGTAGGGCGACGGGAACGACCGGGGAACAGGGCCGCTTCCCAGATCGACGAACTCGCGCAGCGCAATGCGGCGTCCGTCGAAGAAGTGACTCCGGCGACGAAATCGCTGGAAGGGCCGGCGACGGGGCCTCGCAATTCAGTAGAGGTCGTTCTACTTGCCGATGTTGCTTGAGCCATGACTGCAAAGACATCGTTTGACAGAATCACGCGCCGTCGGATCCAAACCTCGGCGATTTGTCGGTGACGCACACAACATCTCTGGAACATGGCGGAGCGCCAGGCAAACGGACATTTATTCGACCGTTTTCCCCACTTGCATGACGAAGTGCTCATAGGAGACTGAGGATACTTCTTCAATCTACAGAGATTTCCATGTCACTGCCTCCTCGCCGTCTCTTCTCAACTGGGCGAACAACTCGCCAGCGGTACACGGACCGCATTCAAGCAGTCGCTGACGGTCCAGGCACTTTCAACATCCTTATCGATGGGCAACTGCGCTTCCGCCTGGAAGGCGAGAGCCAGTGGCCGGCCCAATGGCGACTCTACGCCATTACGGATGGCGCGCGCGCAGCCCAGTGCCTCGCGATCGAGAACGAATATTGGGATATCGTTTCCCAGCTCGAATGCGGCGCGCACTGGATGCCGATCGAGAACATTAGATCCGTGACGCGTAAGGCACCCGCCGACTCAACGTATGCTCGCTGGCCGGAGTATTTGCGCGAGCGCTAATTGATGCACTTGGGGTGATGTTCTTCTCGTAAAGGCCGCTAGAGGGCGTGACGAAGTGCGGCAAGTGAGAACGCCTTGTCATCGCAGGAGGCTCCCTGACTGTCAATCCGGAATTCACTTCACGGTATCGCGCAGCTCCGCTCCTTCATCCAAGTGCGAGCCCCGACTTGCGTTTCGGGGACCCCATGCGATCCTTGACCTGTCCTTGCGTCGAAGACGTAGGTGGACCGAGCGGCAGCAGCTAGATCGTAGGCATCAGATCTCCTGACTTAATGGGCAATTTCGCAAGCTGCGCACCGTGGCGACGGATCGCTATTCTCATAGGACCACAAAATGGAAATCAAACGTTTCATCTTTCATTCCAACGGCGCGGAGGTCATCAAGGTGACAGACGCTGGCGTAACGGGCTATATCGCCGCATCCATTCCGCCGGAAGTGCTTGCAATCTGGCATCGGCGAATTCGCGCTCGGCTGGAGCGTATGAGCCGGCTTCCGTATCGCCAGCGACTCGGGAAACGTCGCAGATTGAAGCCAGTGCGCGTTCGCACACGTCGGTGTCGTCCAGAGAAACGCTATCGCGGCCGCATGCGCCATTGGAGCGGCGCCTCGCGCCAATTGTGCAGGCAATAGCGTGCACCTGAACAGCTGTACCAGAGTATGACGTTGTTTGAACGGGCGCACGGCATCGCGGGCGTTGATCGCTGTCCGAGCCTGTCTTCGAACCTGAATTGTTGAGGTGAAACGCCGAACCGATTCAACGCGTCGACCTTACTTTCGTGCACTCGCCGTGCCAGGTGCCGCCAGGGTGCCGACTAGTGCCCGAGGTTGCTAAATTAGCGTCACGCTTTGACCAGAGCATCCAGCGCATCCGGCGCGGCCAGATGTCCGCGCGCCACATTCGCCAGGTGAATATAGTTATACCCGCCCGTGCCATCTGGCGTTTCATTCTAGCCGTCGAAAACCCGTAGTTTATTGAGCTTGCCAAACGCCATCTACGCTACATACGGCATCAGATTGTTCGGAATTCAAGCCGGATCTTCGCAGATCAAAGCACTATCATGCGCGCCCACCGGATTGAGGTAACGCAACGTCGCAATCCGCCAGCTCGGGTCCGAGATTTCCAGATCGCGCAGCACCTGCACGGCGATCAGCTTTGATTGCCCATATGGATTGGTCGCGGACAGCGGAAACGACCCATCGGCCGGCGAGCTCTTCGGCACGTCATAAACGGTCGCTGACGAACTGGACACAAACTGCTTCACATCGAGCGCGCATCACGTCGAGCAAGGTCAGCAGACTGACGAGGATGTTGCGGTAGTGCTCGATAGGCCTCGCGGCGATCCGCCGACTGCATTCAACGCCGCGAAGCCTCGGTTTTCGCATTGTGCCCGATGGCTCATCGTGTAAATGAGGCGTCTTCTTGCATTCGCTGAATTTTCCCTGACACTTGGCTCGCGATTTTGCGCTGGCTGTATCAGCAGATTCACGCTCATCAACCAACATCAACCAGACTGGAATCCTCACGAAAATGAAAAAACGACTTGCTGAACATCTCTTTCCGCCCGACAAGGGCATCGTGCGCTACGGCGGTTTGTCCGTCGTGTCGCTGTTATCGGCGGCCGGGTGACGTATGCGCCACCGTCACTGATCAAGCGGCACATGACACGCGGCACCTGCTTTGAGCAAAGTGAGCGGCAGGCGGGGTGAAGAGACGACTTTCTTTTAGCCCGCACGGCGCTCACGATTAAGGAATGCGATCTTCATTTCCATCACTGGACTGCGCCTTGCGGTCCGTCACTATTGAGGTAACCCGATGACCAATCTCCACAGATACCGGCGCGTGTTCTGGGGCGAGTATTTCGCCCTCTTCATGGAGTGCATCAAGCTACCAGTCGCCGTAGCGTGCCGCCTGACCTGCAGCCGCAAAAAGTAGGTTCATTTTATCCGGCCGCGTGCTTTGCTGATCTGAAATCAGGCGTTCGGCAACACGCACTCGTGACGTTTGCGTTCAGTTATTCAGAAGAGAGACTGGCATTGCGTCGGTTATCTGTCTCTTCCGCCGCGCAATAGTCTCACTTCAACACTCAATAAAATGGAATCCGAATGAATATTTTACGAAAACTAGCTCAATATCTCTTTCCATACGACAACGGCAATATCGGTCTTCCATTGCTCGCCATCGCGACGGCGACGTTGAGCAGTGGCGTCGTCGCCATATGCTTATGGATCGTGCATTCCCCTCCCGCACTGTCAACGTCGGATGCGGTGCAGCACGATTGTCTCGAACGCTGTGAGAAGACGTGCGACGGACAACCCCGTTAGCTGTCGCGCCACGCAATGATTCTCACCAATTCAAGCGAGGAAACACACATGGGAAACCTTCGATCCTACTGGCACGTCTTCTGGACAGAATGTCTTGCCATATTCCTTGATTACGTCCAGCCCTTGGTCGTCGTCGCGCGATGGCTGCGTAGTAGAAAATAAGATGTAGTCTGCCATCCGCTTTACGCCCACGCCCGAGACGGTGTGGGCGGCTCGCCTCACGATTCCTTCCGCCGGTCCCCTCCCGAGTTTCCCTTCTGCGTCATCCGCGCCGCGATCCTTCGCGTGCGCACGCCGCATTTCCATCTCCAATATCCGCTCACCGTGCGCCTTTCGCGGTCGTCCATCCACAGAGCCGTTCCTGCGCGTCCCGATTCGCCGACTTGCATCCGCCTTTTCGTGCGCGACGATGGGTCTGTGTTCTTCGCATCTGAACGAACCACCTGTCCCATTCATCAAGGAGAAACGTCATGCAGAGCAATCGTCCTCAGTCCCGTCTGAACTTCATTGACCCGGCTTACGCAGAAATCCCGTGGTATTTCCACTGGCTATTGAACACCCTGGGTGCCATCGGCCTGGCTGGTCCGTACCTGACGGTGCTAGTCCCATGTTTTGCCGCGGTGTGGGGAGCAGAGCAGTTGCAGTTGCTCTTCGGCTCCGCCGCATACGGAGCCGTGTCGGCCCTGATGTCGATGATCAGGACCGGTGCGACGATATTAGGCATCGAGATGCTGTTCACGATGTATTGCACCCGGCACGAGTGGGAGGAGGTCGTGCGCAGGATCATCCACGACGCGTGCGAGGAATTCCTGCAGCCGTGGCTGCGCTGACCATCCGACGTCCTTTCCACTTTTACCAGGAGCAACCATGAGACACCTTGTCCGTTCTGTATCCGGACTTGTCCTGCATTTCGTGCTTGCGACAGCGCTGTATGGCTGGGCACACGCGATCCTGCATGAACTCGCTTCAGGGAAGCTGATGCATGCCAGAAACCGGCCCCTGATGCTGGGCGTCGTTGTCGCGCTGGCGGCGCTGTTCTGGTTCCTGTATCACAGATATCACTTCGTTCGGCGCATCGCCCTCTTCATGCTCGGGCTGGCGGTTCTTCAATCTCTTGTCCATCTGGATCGCCCTTGGCTGACGGCGTTTGCCGGGTGTCTGGTGCTCGCGCTGGTGGCAGGCGTCCGGTACCGACGGGCCCGCCCGCTCTCGCCGTCAACCCGCAGGGCAAACATCCCCGACGCCTGGCGCGACAGTTACTTCCAGGCTGTCTTTCCCGGAGCAACGTCACCAACGCGGCCGTCGCAGCCAGTAGCGCCGGCGTCCGCCCGTGATCCGGTTCGTACCGCTGAACCTGCCTACAGTTTTGACGAACTCGTCGCGCAACCGCGTTTCGATTTCTCCCAGATCGTCGGGATGGCTGAGACGAAAGCGAGATTGCTGGGTGCCGCACGCGAAGTTATCGGAAATCCGGAGCGCGCGCGCAATGGCATCCTCCTGTTCGGAGAGCCCGGCAACGGCAAGACCATGTTTGCGGAGGCGCTCGCAGGCGAACTGGGCGTGCCATTTTTCGCGCTCGACTACGGTTCGGTCGCAAGCAAGTGGATCAATGAGACGCCGGCGAAGGTCAAGGCTGCATTCGCCCAGGCACTGGAGCTCGGCAACGGGGTCTTCTTCATCGATGAATTTGATAGCTACGTCAAACCCCGCGGGGACGGAACACACCACATGGACCGGGACCTCACGAATGTGATGCTCACTGAGATCGTACGCCTGCGCGGCACGCGAATCGTACTGGTCGCCGCGACAAACAACATCGCCGCACTGGATAGCGCGGCGATTCGCGAAGGCCGGTTTGACTTCAAGGTTGAAGCGCCCCCGCCAGATCTCGAAGCCCGCAAGGCCTTACTGCGTCGCTCGGTAGGCGAAGCAATGGGTTTCCATGCGCTCACCGCACCGATGCTCGCAAATCTCGCAGCGCGCTGGGAGGGATTCAGCGCCGCACGGCTCGCATCGGTCGGGCGCGAGCTGGCTGACATGCGTCGTGAGGGCGTCATCGGCGAAGGCAGCTTGACCTTTGATGTTGCGATGCGCGCGATGCGACGCCTACAGGGCTCGAAAGGCAGGCTTCCTGAAAACGTCAAGCCGATTGACGAAATCATCATGCCGGATGTCTCGCGCAACGATCTGCATGATCTCGCCTTCAGGCTGCGACACGCCTACGGCCTCGAGCGGCTCGGCGGCAGCCTGCCGCGCGGCGTGCTGTTCTACGGGCCGCCGGGTACTGGCAAGACACAGGCGGCCATGGCGCTCGCTAAAGCCAGTGGGTACGCGTTCCTGAAGACGACGGGAGCCGAACTGCTCGCGAACCCTTGCGCGTGGGACAGGCTCGTCAGCGACGCGAAGGACCTGCGACCCGCGATCATCTTCATCGACGAGGCGGACGATGTGCTGGGCGAGCGCCGTATGTCAGGCGTCGCCCCGGTCACAAACAAGGTGCTGACGACACTGGATGGTGCGCACGGGCGGGTGCCGGACGTTCTGTACATCTGCGCAACGAACCATCAGGACGCGCTCGACCTGGCTGCGCTTCGTGGCGGGCGATTTGAAGAGAAGGTCGCGTTCTCGGTACCAGGGCATGAAGCCCTGGCGTCCTACGTCCGCATGCGTTTCAGGATCATGGCGGGCGACGTGTTCGCCATCTCACGCCACACGATGGACTGCGCTGTCGCCGGTCTGAAAGGCCATTCGATTGCGGATGCTGACGCGGTGTTGCAGCGAACCATTGACGCCGCAGCCGTGCGGCACCTACGCGAAGGCACTGCGGTGATCACCGCGGAGGATGTGCGTACCGCGTTGCGCAGCAGCTTCGCGCTGGGCTGAAGACAGTACCGGAAGCGTGTCGCCTTGCAATCCAGAGTTGGCGCTACGCGGGTTGAGACCTTACGGCAGTTACCCAGCAACAGGCAGCTCGCGCGGGCGACCTTGTGGTCCTCGAACAGAAAGACGCCGGTTCGTTCGGCAGCAAGGCCGAACCCGTTCATTGCTTCCTGTACCGCGAGTTCGCCGAGATTCGCCCTGCGGCCGGGTCGAGCAGTGCGCGACTGCGCGTAGTGGCGATGGACTTTCGTTTGGACAATCGGAACGCTACGGTCACGTGCCCACGCGGCGATACGTGCGCTCGTCGGCGTCTCGTTGCGCGTGAGCTCGTGCAGCGCTATGTCGACCAGTTCGATTGACCAGCCGGGTTTCAGCAGCAGGTCGAGCGCGTTGGCATAGGCGAGCGTGATCAACGGCGCCGCATCGGGACGGAGGGTAATTTTTGTGCCCGCTGCCATTTGCTATTTGCGCAGCGCTTTCAGGTCATCGACCATGCTCCGTGTGCTCAATTCAGGTAAGTGTGCGGCATCGGCAGGTGGGCCTGAGCCATGAGCAGGAGCAGGTCTTCGTCGCTGTCGATACCCAGCGCTTCCATCGCCTGGTTGTCGTCGATACGGCCGAGCGAGAAATCGAGCAGGGTGCGCAAGTTCTGGTTGCCGCTGGCTTCCGCTGCCTCGAACGTCTCGACCAGATAGCGCAGCTCGGTGTTGAACAGTGCGTTCACGGACGTATCCGACCTGGCAGCAAGAATCTTGGCGCGCTTGAGCAGGTCGCGATCGACTGCTCCGGTGAAATTTACGGTTTCAGCCATGAGGGGGGCCTCCATCCGGAATCGATGCGAGCGTAACGCGTATACATGTGTTACACGTATTCGTGTGCTCTGAATTTCTGGGGTTCGCGGCGCGTGGTCGGCCGCGCCGCAGGCGGGGAGGCTATGTCAGTCAACTGCAGATCGTGCTAACGCCGCGTCGGCTGCCAGAGAGGCGTTGCACGAAGCGAAGGTCGTTGTTTCTTTTCGTCTTGTGCCCCACGCGGAATTCGCGCTACGCGACGCCGCTGCAAGGGGGTAGCCTCGTTGCGTCAATACAACGGACCGGGGCTGAATCATGTGACCTGCTCGCCCGCTGGCTGGCTGGCTGGCTGGCTGACTGGCTCGCCTCGCTATCCGCATGCTGCCCCCGCTCCTGATCCGGCTGACAAGCCTCTGAAGGCGGACTGGAAGCGCAGACGCAGCAACCCTGGAGGGGCGCGCGCCTGTGCACCGGGTGGCCAGTCCGGAGGTACTGCTCGAATGTCGAGATATTCCGCTTGCGCAAAGTGCCACGATCGTATTTAATGGCCGACATAGCAGAGCAAGCTTTCCCTGTCGCCTGCATTCAGGCAGCCGCACCAAGCCCCGGGCGACCGGGCGTGAAACAGCAAATGCAGCAGTTCGCGACGTTTTTCATCGATACGCGAGTTGTTATGCTGGCAGCAGGCAATCATGCACTTCGGGCGTCAGTCCGGGGAGCTGAAAGCGGTTGTGCCGTCCGGCACTTCGGCTGGTCCACGCTGTCCAATCTGAAAGTCATCCCTGTTCCGAAATCATCCCGGCGTAGTCACGCACGCGAGCGTTGCGAGCACTAGGCATTTCATCTTGCCTGAGTATTGCCTTCGATCCGAGGACATAGCAATCAGGCTGGCCGTCTCACGTCCACTGACGCACCAGGCCCCGAGCAGCCGGGCATGAAACAGCAAACGTGGCAGCCGGCGGCGATTTTCGTCGATGCGCGAGTTGTTATGCTGGCAGCAGGCAATCATGCACTCCGGGCGTCAGTCCGGGGAGCTGAAAGCGGTTGTGCCGTCCGGCACTTCGGCTGGTCCACGCTCTCCAATCTGAAAGCCATCCCTGTTCCGAAATCATCCCGGCGTAGTCACGCACGCGAGCGTTGCGAGCACCAGGCATTTCATCTTGCCTGAGTATTGCCTTCGATCCGAGTGCATAGCAATCAGGCTGGCCGTCTCACGTCCACTGACGCACCAGGCCCCGGGGCAACCGGGCGTGAAACAGCAAATGCAGCAGATCGCGACGTTTTTCGTCGATACGCGAGTTGTTATGCTGGCAGCAGGCAATCATGCACTCCGGGCGTCAGTCCGGGGAGCTGAAAGCGGTTGTGCCGTCCGGCACTTCGGCTGGTCCACGCTCTCCAATCTGAAAGTCATCCCTGTTCCGAAATCATCCCGGCGTAGTCGCGCACGCGAGCGCCGCGAGCACCAGGCATTTCACCTTGCCTGAGTATTGCCTTCGATCCGAGGGCATAGCAATCAGGCTGGCCGTCCCACGCCCACTGGCGTTTTCTTGCGGCTAGCCCTGTAATCCACTCAATCCGACTGTCTGCAACGCCTGACCGCAACAACGCAAGTGTGCGCCGAACTCCGGTTTAGCGTCTGCCCGTTGCCTGTCCATCCGGCGTTGCGCGTTTGCGCAGTCGTCAAACATGCCTGCTGTCAGGGCATTCAATGAGCCCGTTGCTGCACCCGTGCGCCTTGCGAACGCGCGTGCAGAGCCCGTGCCGCTCCTGCGCACCCTCGCGGCTCTCAATATCTGCAACCAAAAAAGAGTCCAGATTCACAGCCGGTCCCGCACCGGTTCCCTCAGCTTAACGGGACTCTGAATTTCCTGCGCAACGATGTCAGATGACGCCGGCGCGCAGGGAGTTTCCCAATCACGCAGGCCCTTTTGCAGCGCCCGGAGCGGCACGTTCATCACTGGATCGTGCCGGGTCCGGATGCCGGCGCGCCTGTTGGGCACAAACCAGGGCGCCGCCCAAAATTTGTCGCATCGGCTAACCGCATGTGCGGCATTCCTAACGAGGAGGTTGCATGACGTTTTACCGTGTTGTACCCCGCCGCCCTGTGCGGCACAGCGTGTCGCCGCGCGGCCGCGTCTCACCTGTCGCATCACACGATGGGGCCCGCATGGGACGGGCGTTGCAGGACCGGATGCGCCCGCTCACACGGCGTGCGTCGGGCGTTTTGACGGGATGTTCTCACAGGCTACGACGACCGCGCGCCAGCGTGCCCGCATCGAGCCACTCGAAAGGAGGCTTCAAATGAGCAGAAAAGGCAAGTTGACGCACGAAGCCTGCGAGACCCGACGTGGCCCCCAGGGCGCTTTTGAGAGCTGGAAGAACACTGGGGATGTCTGGGAGGAATTTATCCGGTTTCTCCACCAGCACGGGACGCTGCCCCGTCGTGTCAGGGACATACCCGTCGCGTTCGTCATGCTGTACCTCCAGCACTGCATTGGGCGCGGACTGAAGCCGTCGACCGTGCGTAACCGCGCGACTGAAATCCGGGTCGTGATGAAACGCGCGGGTCGCAATCTTGATCACGTTACCAACAAGGTCCTGGGGGTGGCAACGCGTTGCCGCGACGGGAAGAAAAGGCCACTCACCGACGAGGAACTGGGCGACGTGAATGAGCGCGCGCGCGCTGCTGACATGGGCCTTTACCTGCTGGTACGTATCCAGGCTTTGCTGGGCCTGCGCCGGGTCGAGGCGCTGCGTAGCGCGTGCGATCTTGACAGGTGGGTGCGACTGCTGGCTAACGGTGCCAGGGCGTTGCCCGTGCGCAGGGGGGCCAAGGGAGGGCGGCCGCGCCGCACCCGCATCATTGAACAGAAGCGCGATGAGACCGTGGCGTTGCTGCAGGAGGCCGCCCGCTATTGCCGCGCGCATGGCGGGCGACTCATCCAGGGGCGGCGCAAGAACCGGGAGGGCTCGCTTAACCGTCTCAAGGCGCTCTATCGGATCATTGGCCTCAAGGGCGAGATTTCTGGACACGCGCTCAGATACACGTATAGCTGTACCAAGGCCACGGAGGACCTCGACCAGGGCGTGCCAGAACTCGAGGTGCTGATGGGCATAAGCGGGGATCTGGGACATGGTCCGGATCGTTGCCGCTTCACTTTGCGGACCTATCTTCTGAGCCTTTTTCCACGATTCGAAAAGATCCTGAAAAACGGAAAACTGGTTGGCATACCAAAAGATCAGGTGGCCGACCGGTTCCGTCCCCCGCCACGCACCCGGCGCAAGCCCGCACGATCGCACTGGCAGGCCCATATCAAGAACCGGCGGGCTGGTGAGGGGACAGGTGGTGCCGAACACCACGGGGGTGCGCCGCGCGAGGCTCACCCGTTATCTGACACTGCGACGCACGATGGTCGTGCCCGCGCATCCTGAGGCAAGCACCATGCATAAGACTACGATCGAGCAAGACGCTGAGGCTGCATTTGATGGGCTCCAGGGAGGCGAGACGGTACGCACCCTGGTCATGCCGCTATGGCTGATTTTCCAGGCGTACCTGCAACAGCGCGGCGCATTGCCTGAGCGCCTGGAAGACATCCCGGAGTCATGTTTCTCACCCTTTGTCAAACACTGCGAGGACGCTGAGATGGACGATGACCGTCTGCTCCTGATGGTCTCAGCGCTTCGCATGATCCTCGTGCGATCGGGATGGAAACCCGCACGGCTGGCCGAACTCGTGGCGCCGCGCCGGCGGGTGCGTGTCGGCAATAGTGAAACGGGCGACTATCGCTTCAAACTTGTTGCGAAAGACCGCTAGTGGCCTCCAACCTGCGCATCGCATCGCATCGCATCGCTGCGCTCACGGCCTGCATTACCGCATTCGGCCGCTGTGCGAGCCACGTGTGTTGCCGGTGGTGTAAAACCGCTTAAAGATGGCGTCGCAAAGTTGAGCAAAGCG
>NZ_JALOCP010000062.1:0-32744 GCF_030511745.1 Paraburkholderia sp. SECH4 | reverse complement strand
ATCGACCTGATCGGCTGCCAGGGCGGCCGTTAAGCGACGTCGACGCACATGATCCACGCCTCTGCCTCACGGAGATCACACCGATGACTCACCTTGCACCCTCCGCACCGCTTCTGCCCCTGGAAGAGCTGACACTGGCCTGCGGGCCGCATACCCACACAGCTCTGGCCGCGGGGCCGCGGAGCGGGGAGTGCGTTCTCCTGCTGCATGGGTGGCCGGAATTCGCCGACTGTTGGCGCGAGATTCTGGCCGCGCTCGGCGCAGCAGGTTACCGGGCAGTCGCTGTGGATCAGCGCGGCTACGCTGAGAACGCCCGGCCGAAAGACATTGCATCCTACGCAGCCGGGCATCTCCACTCGGACGCCCTGACATTCGCCAATCAACTGGGCGCAGGACGCTTCCATCTGATTGCCCACGATTGGGGCGGACTGGTTGCGTGGGGGCTCGCCTCGACGCATGCACACCGCGTGAGTTCGCTGTCCGTGCTGGCCACGCCACATCCGTTAGCGCTGCAAGCGGCGCTCCATCAAGAAGACCAATACAAGCGCCTGGATTATGTTCGTGCATTTCGTCAACCAGGGGGTGTCGCAGAGCAACGCCTGCTGGCGGACGGAGCAGCGGCGCTGCGGGCCGCATACGCCGGACGCGTTCCAGCTTCGCTCGTGGACGACAACGTGCGGCGCCTCAGTGAACCGGGCGCGCTTTCGGCGACATTGAACTGGTATCGCGCGCTCCCCGACGATCTGTCTTATCCCGCAGGCCGCGTTGCCGTCCCGACACTCTACGTTTGGGGATCCGAAGACCGCGCCCTGGGCCGCGAAGCCGCACTGCTCACGGAGGGCTTTGTCGACGGGCCCTACCGTTTCGAAATACTCGAGGGGGCAAGTCACTGGCTCCCGGAAGAAGCGCCGGACCGGATCATCCCATTGCTGCTCGACCATCTCGCCGCCTCGCCGCTGGCGTGAATCCTCGAACCGGCAAAAGATCCGGCCCATCCGATCTACGATACGCACCGCACCCGTCACTCATGCCTACTCATTCCCTAAACGACAATCAGCCGATCGCACGCGTCATGGTGGCCGGCACCGGCGTGCTCGGCGCGCAGATCGCCTTTCAGTGTGCGTTTTCCGGTATCGGCGTCGTAGCCTACGACGTCGATACCGCCTGCCTCGATCGCGCGAACGCCCGTTTCGATGCGCTAGGGCGCGTCTACGCTGCGGACCTCGGCGCGTCTCGCGAGCAGATCGAAGCCACGCTGGCACGCATCGAGGGCAATACCGACCTCGGTTTGGCCGTCGCCGGCACGGACCTCGTCATCGAAGCGATCCCTGAAGATCTGGCAATCAAGCAGTCTTTCTACCGTTCACTGTCGGCTGTAGCGCCGGCCGGCACCATCTTTGTGAGCAACTCGTCGACACTGGTGCCGAGCCAGTTCGCAATGTTCAGCGACCGGCCCGAGCGCGTGCTGAGCCTGCATTTCGCGAACGAGATCTGGAAGCACAATATTGCGGAAATCATGGGGCATGCGGGCACCGACCCCGCCGTATTCGCGCGCGTGGTTGAGTTTGCGCATCGCATCGGCATGGTGCCTTTGCCGCTGCGCAAGGAGCAGGCCGGCTGCCTGCTGAACACAATGCTCGTGCCCATGCTGGTCGCCGCGCTGGGTCTGCTGGTCAACGAGGTCGCAGATGTTCAGACGATCGACAAGGCGTGGATGATTGCCAAGGAGGATCGCATTGGCCCTTTCGGCGTTCTCGACAGAATCGGCATGACGACCGTCTATAACGTGACCCGCGCGCTTGCGGAACGGTCGGGTGATTCGACGCATCGGTGCATGGCGGAATACGTGAAAACTCATTTCATCGATACAGGGCATCTCGGTGAACTGGCGGGACGCGGCTTCTATCAATATCCCGATCCGGAATTCCTGAATCCAGCGTTCGTCGCCGCGTGAAACGCAGGGCACGCTATTGCTACTCAGCAGAGCGTCCGGGGTCAGCCCCGTGACGCATTGCTCGAAACTGCCGGGGCGTGACGCCCCGCAGTCGCTTGAACGCACGGCTAAATGCGCTTTGCTGCGAATAACCGAGCAGTTCCGAGATCTCGGCGAGACGCAGGTTCGACTGCTGCACATACTTCAATGCGAGATCTTCACGAACTTGTTCCCGCAGTTCATCGAACGTCGTGCGGGCCTCGGAGAGGCGACGTTGCAAGGACCGCGGGGACATGGCGAGCGCTCGCGCTATGGCGTTGAGCGAACTGTCCGTGAACGGCAAAAGTGCGCGAATCATCGTTTGCGTGCGCACCACCCATAGCGCCTCCACCTGGGCTCTTTCTCGCCGCAAATGTGCCTCAAGCACACGATGCGCGTTACGGCGAAGTTGTGTCACCGGACGCGTCACCGTACCGCGATCGAGGACAATCGCGTTTCTGTCCTGATCGAACTCGAGGGATGCTCCAAACGTACGCCTGTGCATTGTGCAGTCCGCAGGCGCCGAATGACGGAATTGCACAACGGCCGGCTGCCAGGCGGTACCGCAGACGGTACGCAAATACTGCATACCGTTAGCGAGACCCAGTTCAACTGCCTGAACCTCTCCGGGACCGGAAGCGTTTTCAAGGTCGTAAGTCAAAACCATTCCCTGATCGTCCCGCACAGCCCGTACAGAAGACATCGACGTATGTAGTACGTAGAACTCGGCAAGCGTATCCATTGCCTCCCCGATGGTACGTGCACCATGCATCATGACAAGGATCGGCCCCAGGACCGCCAGGCCCTGATATTCGGCGAGCCTCAGTCCAAAGTTCCGGCATTGCGTAACTTCGGCAGCTAGCGAAAGGAATCGAAGCACTTGCGCACCCCGGATCGGCACATCCGCGGAACGGAGCGCAAGCTCCGGCAGATCGGTTCCGGCCGCAACCAACTCGGGTTGAACGCCGAGCACCTCAAGCAGAGGAGCAGCTCCGGTCAACACAACACTGGGTAGGTAGCCTTGCATTCTAGATACAGATCGTCACTTGAGATGGTTCGCTGCGAGAGGGAATTTACCCGATGGTATCGCGTTGTCGACTGAAAGAGTACGCGCATTTGGCGCGGGGTCTCATTCGCGACCATTTTGTCTTGTAGGACTTGCCGCGTGCCGCGACGCAGGTGTTGAACGGGTCGTCGACGATGATCCGGCTAGATGGCACGCTGTCTGACGAGATGTGGCGCGCAAAGTACAAATTCCGGCGGCACGAGTCAAGTTCCCACGCGTGAATTGCGCGTAAATAGGGACCAGAGATTGTGCAACGGCAAATCGGCAAGTACCTGAAGCATGATTAGGCATCCAAAATTTATAACGACATATAAAACGCTTCGACTTGGTCGCGTCTACGCGCAACGCTCTACTCAACGCGACAACACCGAATTACACCGCCGTTCACGCCGGTATCGCGCCACTCATTTACATACTATGAACTAAAGGAGACACCCTTCATGACGACAAAGATTTCCACCATTCGTGCCATTCGAGACGCCGCCGTCGGCGGCGCCTGCACACTAGCCGTCACATTCGCCAGCGCACCCGCTGCTCATGCGCAAAGTAGCATCACCCTCTACGGCATCACCGACGCCTCGATCCTCTATACCAGCAAGACGGCCAACCTCGCCACCGGCGCCAGCGAAGGACACCAGTTTTCCTTTGAATCCGCCGGCGAAAACGCGTCTCGCTTCGGCCTGCGCGGAACCGAGGATCTCGGCGGCGGACTCGCCACCATCTTCACCCTCGAAAGCGGCATTGACATCTCCAACGGGGGATTCGGGAACTCCAACGGCAACTTCTTTGGCCGCCAGGCTTGGGTCGGCGTCACCGGCGGCTTCGGCACCGTCACCGCCGGCCTTCAGTTTTCGCCTTTCCTGTTGTCCATCTTCGCGAACGACCCCCGGGACCTCAAGCAGTTTGGCAGCGGGCTCGTCAGCTACGTCGACAACGTCATCGTCACCGGCCTCTTCAACCCCAACTCCGTTATGTACACGTCGCCCGAGATTGCCGGCATCCAGGGCCGCGCGATGTACGCATTCGGTGGGTCTCCGGGTAACTTCCAGGCCGGACAACAGTATTCAGCCGGGCTCACATATCACTACAGCGGCTTGCTGATCACCGCCGCGATGTATAACGGCAACTCCGGCGGCTCCGCGGCCACCATCCCGAACCCTAGCACCATCGCCTTCTCCGGGCGCAACATCGGCGCCACCTACTACTTCGACCGCCTGACTGTCAAAGCCACTTACACGCTCTACAAGGTCGCCGGCTCCTTCGACAACCGTGTGATCTCCGGCGGCCTCGCCTACAAGCTCACACCCGCCCTCTCCCTCGACGGCGGCGCCTGGTACACCCGCGACGGCAACAACTCGAACAACCATTCGATCCTCGGCTCGCTCGGCGTCGACTACTCGCTCTCCAAGCGCACCACACTCTATAGCCAGGTCGCCTACGTCAACAATCATGGGGGCATGAACACCGGCCTCGCGATCAACGGCGCGCTCTTTGGCGTACCTGGTTCCCAGTTCGCCGCCGACCTCGGCATTCGCCACTCGTTCTGAACGTTCCCAGACGACAGCGGTCGGGGTATACCGGCCGCGACGACACCAGGCTTAAGCCCGGAAGGAGACAAGTCATGAAATCTGGCGCGATTACTAGCGCTCCGCCATCGCAATCCTCGTTGGCCAAGGCGACCGATGCAGTGTTTCTAAAGATCAGTTGGCGGATCCTGCCGATACTGGTGGTCTCGTACATGATCGCTTACCTGGATCGCGTCAACATCGGCTATGCGCAGCTACAGATGAAACAGACGCTGCCGTGGAACAACGCGGTCTATGGCCTCGGCGCCGGCATCTTCTTTCTCGGCTACTTTCTTTTCGAAGTTCCAAGCAACCTGCTACTAGCGAGAATCGGTGCGCGCAAGACGTTGCTGCGGATCATGGTGTGCTGGGGCATCGTCGCTGCGGCGACAATGTTCGTCGCAACGCCGACCGAGTTCTATGTCGCCCGCTTCCTGCTTGGCGTCTTCGAGGCAGGCTTCTTCCCCGGCATCATTCTGTACTTCACATGGTGGTATCCGTCGGCGCGTCGCGGCCAGGCGATCGCAATCTTCATGTCGGCGACAACCATTGTCAGCGTGATCGCGGGGCCGCTGAACGGCGCGATCCTGAAGTACCTGCATGGTGTCAACGGCTTGTCCGGCTGGCAGTGGTTGTTTCTGCTTCAGGGACTTCCCGCGGTAGTACTCGGTATTCTTGTTTTCCTGTTTCTGGAGGACAAGCCAGCGGATGCGAAATGGCTTTTGCCTGCCGAGAAGGACCTCGTGTATTACAGTCTCGAACACGACAGGAACGATGCTCAGAGCGAGATCCACGCGAAGTTGGGGGATATCCTGCGCAACCCCAAGGTCTGGCTGCTGTCGCTAGTGTATTTTCTGCTGCTCGGGGCGACCTACACAATAGTGTTCTGGGCTCCGACCTTGATCCAGAGCTGGGGGGTCAAGGACGTGCTGGTGGTCGGCACCCTAGCGGTGTTCCCGAACGGATGTGGCGTGATTGGCATGATCCTGATTGGGCGCAGCTCTGACCGGCTGCATGAGCGCCGCTGGCATTTCGCGGCCTGTGTAGCCGTCGCGGCACTCGGCCTGTGGAGCACCACGCTGCTTCAGGGCAACCTGGTGGGCGGGCTGATCGCGCTGTCGTTCGCCGTGATCGGCATCGCTGCTGCGACGCCAGTTTTCTTCACGCTCGTTAGCGAGTCCCTGTCAACAGGTGCTGCCGCCGCAGGCATCGCACTCATCAGCAGCCTCGGCAACCTTGGTCCAGCGGCGAGTCCGGCGATCAACGGGCTGATCACACAGCACAGCGGCAGTATGATCTACAGCATGTATGTGGTGGTCGCGCAGTACCTGCTGGCCGGGATCATCCTGCTAGTCTCGGTGCGTTCAGCAAAGGGCGTGCGCTCAGTTCAGTCAGTCGCTTGATCGACAGTAGTAATATTCCTGAAGGCACGCTTTGAAATATCCAGCTCCACAATAGAAGTGTCGAGGCACGTGGTCGCCCGGTTTGGCGTCGCAAGCAGGCCCGGTCCAAGCTGGCGTTTCTCAAAGAGCTCCGCCGGTCGATCTCCTAACGAAATGCCTTTGATCGAGAGGGTGGAGAGCAGAGCATGTTGCGCTTTCCCAGTATTCAAAGATGGCGGCCGGCGGGAGTGCGATCGGTTCGGTTGACCACCGGACTGGTGCTGTTCACCTATGTAGGGGCGCACCTCCTGAATCACTCGCTAGGGAATATCTCGCTCGCGTGGCTGGAGCGTGGTCTGCTTGTACAGAAGTTTATCTGGCAGGGATGGCTTGGAACAGGCGTGCTGTACAGCGCGCTCGTGACGCATTTCTTCCTGGGTCTGTGGGCTCTGTATGAGCGGCGCTCGGTGCATTGGAATCGGGGTGAGGCGACGCAGCTCGTCCTCGGTCTTTGCATTCCGCCGCTGCTAGCCAACCATCTCGCCAATACGCGGGTCGCATTTGCCGCGTTCGGCCTGAACAAGGGTTACGCGCAGTTGTTGTACTCGTTCTGGATCGCTTCGCCGTTCTTCGGTCGAGCACAGTTGGTGCTGTTGGTGGTCGCCTGGTCGCATGGGTGTTGCGGCGTCTGGTTCTGGTTGCGGTTGAAGCCATGGTTTGGGGCGTGGCGAAGCGTGTTGCTGAGCGTCGCTGTGCTGCTCCCGGTGCTCGCTCTGCTAGGCTTCCTGCAAGGCGGACGGGAAGTGATTGCGCTTGCGCAGGATCCCGTCTGGCGCGCCGCGGCGACTCGGTCGACGGTCGTCGGGACGGGATTGCAAAATCTCTGGCTCGCCGATCTGCGCAACGACTTTTTGCTCTTCGATGGTGGCGCGCTGCTGTTGGTACTTGGGGCGCGGCTGCTGCGCACGGTCCGGGAGCGCCGGCACGGCCGGCTCTGCATCTTGTACCCAGAGGGGCGCAAGGTATTCGCGCCGCTCGGATTTTCGGTGCTGGAAGCGAGCCGGATGGCCGGAGTTCCCCATGCGAGCACGTGCGGTGGCCGTGCCCGCTGCACATTGTGTAGAGTGCGCGTGCTCAGCGATGTGCCGCTGCCCACGCCAGCCGAAGCGGAGCGGCGCGTCCTGGAGCGACTGGGCGTTGACTCGCAGACAGTGCGTCTTGCTTGCCAGCTGCGGCCGATCCATGATCTCTCCGTGTGGCCATTGGTGCCGCCGGCCGCATCCACGGCCTTCCTGCAACCGCGTCAGCGGGACGTCATGCCGCAAGAGCGATTCGCGGCGTTCATGTTCGTGGACATGCGGGGTTCCACACAGCTTGCAGCGGCGCAACTACCGTTCGACAGCATATTCGTAGTCAGTCGCTTCCTGAGCGCTGTCTGTGCCGCGGTGGTAGAGGCAGGCGGTATGCCAAACCAGTTCATGGGCGACGCTGTGCTCGCGATCTTCGGCTTACACGGCGAGCCAGCCATTGCTTGTCGCCAGGCGCTTTGTGCGGTGCCGTTGGTGGCAGCCAACATTGATCAACTCAACGCTGCGCTCGAACAGCAGTTGCAAACGCCCATCCGGTTTGGCATTGGATTGCATTGCGGCCGGGCTGTAATGGGTGAGATTGGCTTTCGCGAGCATGTGACATTCACGGCAATTGGTGACCCACTGAACGTGGCCTCA
Organism: Paraburkholderia sp. SECH4; assembly: GCF_030511745.1. Taxonomy (NCBI): domain Bacteria; kingdom Pseudomonadati; phylum Pseudomonadota; class Betaproteobacteria; order Burkholderiales; family Burkholderiaceae; genus Paraburkholderia; species Paraburkholderia sp. SECH4. The sequence continues at coordinate 25,032 of NZ_JALOCP010000062.1, read as the reverse complement.
AGACTTGAGGAACTGACAAAAGAAATCGCTTGCGACGCTATCGTGTCCGAACAGGTGTTCCAGCATGCCGGCGTTTCGGCGGCAGACCTGCCGCAGCTTGAGGCACACCTGAAGGGCCGCCATGACCCGGTTCCCGTCCGCGTGCTGTCCAAGGCGTCCCAGATGCCTCAGGCCTGACGCCACCTAGGAAGCGGGATGCGCTCGCAGGTCCGTGATGAAGCCGTTCAGTTCCATGTTCCCGGCATCGGTAATTGCCCAGTAATTCATTCCTGCAGCACTCCAGTGCGCAAGATGATAGCCCTGCCGCTGATAGATATGAGGCGTGGCGCCCGCGTCGCCGCCCGGCCATACATAAAGATTGATCGGGTGCAGCTTGTACCGATAGACCATCACGGCCACCGGCCGCCCGTCCAGGTAATCCAGCCGCCCACCAACCAGGGGATATCCCTGCTGCGCCAGATCGACCACCGGTGGCGCAAAGTCCAGCTTGCCGTCAAACCACGGTTTCACTGTGTGCCGGTCGGTTGAAATCACATCCGAGAGGTGGTTGAACTGCAACGAGCGGATATGGTTGTCCACAAGTTCCTGACTCAGGCGCGTCTCGCTCGACGGCACCGAGAGGTACAACCCCGCGCTCCACGTCAGCGCGACCACACTCATCACCATCGCACCAACTGGTGCCCAGCCCAATGACCCACCGCCGCTGCGCCAACCGAACAGCTCAACCAGCCGTTGCCAAAGCGATGGCCGCCCCGGCAACGCCGCCTTGATGCGTTTCACCAGTTCCGCGGGCGCCTCGACGCGCAAATCCGCCCGCCTGAGCTGCGCACTCACCTGGCGGTGCTGCGAGTAGACCTGCTGACACTGCTCGCAGCCTGCCAGATGGCGCTCGCATTCGAGCGCCTCGGACAGGCTCAATTCCTGGTCGAGATAGCCGGGCAGCAATTCGAAGGCCTGTTCGTGATCCATCACGCCTCCTGATCCGTCGGGGCGAGCAGTGCCGCAAGTTGCTGGCGGCCCCGTCCGAGGCGCGACATCACGGTCCCCATCGGGATGCCCACAATGGTGGCGATTTCCTTGTACGACAATTCTTCCAGCTCCCGCAGGACGATCACCTCACGGTATTCCAGACGCAGACTCTGCAACGCCTTGTGTACCCGCCTCCGGCTCTGGCTGCATATGAGCATCGCTTCAGGATTGTCGTCGTGATCAGCGGTACTCGTCTCAAGACTATGCATATCTTCCTCAAACTCCAACGTATCCGGTGCGTGGCCCCGGTTCTGCTGATACCAGGTGTAGAAGGTATTGCGCACAATGCTTAGCAACCAGGCACGGGCATCGTCGCCGCGGAATCCGCCAAAAAAACGGAACGCGCGCAGATACGCTTCCTGCACCACGTCCTGGGCGTCCTGGTCGTTATGCGTCAGCCATCGCGCTACATTGAAGGCGGAATTCATATGAGGTAACACGAGCTTCTCAAAGCGCTGCGCGCTGACTGGATCGGCCATGTGAAATTCCCGCAGTAACCGTAATCCGTGACCGACAGTAATCAAACCGCCAGCACGTCGTTTTTATTCCCCGCCGGTCAAAATCGCTCAGTAGTACTCCGGCGTAGGCCGACATCACCCCGACCAGCCATCCGATATATGTTGCCGATCGCAAGCTGACGCGCACAGTCAGGCCGATTCTTTTATCGAAGATTCGGGAATATCTGATGACGAAGTGGTGTCTACTCATTGCATACCGCACGCTATTATCAGGAGTCTGAAATGAAGAAGCTCGCCATTGCCGCCATGTCGCTGTCCGTTCTCATGTCATCGGGCGCATTTGCCCAGAGCAAGACACGCGCCGAGGTCTATCAGGAACTGATCGAAGCGCAGCAGAACGGCCTGAACTATGTCACCGATACCTCGTACCCGGATGTCAATCCGATCTTCGCGGCACAGGTCGCCCGCATGAAGCAGGAGCATCTTGCGCAACAGCGCGCAGCCATGAAGGACAGCACTACCAATTGAACATGCGTTTTGTCCCGCCTGATCTTCCCTGGCGAATGACGGCACGCCTGCGTCCCGTCCTCTCACCACCGCTCGCATCATGTGCAGCCCAGGCCGATCTTCGCGGGAATCGGCATCCCAGGAAGCAAGGAGCACCACCATGAAATCGGATTCAATGAATCAGTTTGTTGACCGGCCACTACGTGCATTGGTTGTCGCGGGCGCGGTGCTGATGGCAACTTCAGCCAGCGTGTATGCGCAATCTTCGTCTGCCCCTGCCGCACATCAGCTCACTCGCGCGGAAGTGCGACATGAACTCGAAGAGCTGGAGGCGGCCGGGTATAACCCGGCCCAGGGCGACGACGTTGACTACCCCGCCGACATTCAGGCCGCGGAAGCAAAGGTTGCCGCCAAAAATCAAGCGGAAAGAAGTGCAGTGATGGGCCTGGGGCAGACCGGGCAGACGAAGCCGACACCTTAAGTCGACGCAGCGTCACAATTCGGAACGTGATAATCCGTGCTGCGCACCTGCATTGATAGTGCGCAGCACGGAGCTCCCCCCTCGCGCCTTCTTCCGGACAGTTACTCAACCTCTGGCGGCATGAGCTCAGGGAGAGAGTGCACCTAATTGACGGTAATCGTCGCTTTCATATACGGGTGAATGCCGCAGAATACCTTGTAGACACCGGGTTTATCGAACTTGAACTGGAAGGTGTCGTTCTGATCGAGCGGGCCGGAGTGGAACAGGCCGGCATCGTTGACAACCGCATGCGGTTCGCCATCGAGATTTTTCCAGGTCACGGTCGAGCCAGCCTTGACCGTGAGCGACATCGGCGAGAACATGAAGTTCTTTATCATGACCGCATTGGCCTCCTGCGCCTGCGCGACGGCGAAATCGGAAGCGATTCCCCACATCAGCATCCCGATGCCGAGGGAGACGACGAAGGCGAGACGAAAGAAAGTGGTTCGCATGATTAGGATCCTTGTGGGTGAGTGGTGTCCGAAATCAGACGAGTGTCGTGTCGGCAAGTGTCGCCTTCAGCGGGTGGCGCGCGATCTTGATGCTGGTCACGCCAAGCATCCTCGGAAGCTGATCGCTCGCCACCGTCAGCGGCATGGGGCCGGGGCCATTGCCGGCCGTCGGTTGGGGATACGCCGTCGAGCGCGCTGTATGGAAGGTGATATTGCCCTCCACCTTCGACACGATCTGATGGATATGCCCGTTCAGGACGGTGACCGAACCAAAGCGCTTCAGATAGCTCATCGCCTGGCCAGAATCGCCGGTGCCCCACCCCCACGGTTCGTAAATCGTCCACATCGGCATGTGCGCAAAGACGACGATCGGCGTGCTGGACGAGCGCCCCTTCAGATCGTTCTCCAGCCAGGCGAGCTGATCGTCGCCCAAGCCTCCCAGACCATTCGGCTTGAAATGCATGACGTTGACGAGCCCGATGAAGTGCACGCCGTTGTGGTCGAAGCTGTAATAGCCTTTATTGCCCGAGGCTTGACCAAAACGGTTGAAGTATTCCGTCCCTGGCCCGTCTGTCACATCATGTTCGCCGGGCACGGTATGCAGCTCGGTGATATTCAGGCCCGACAACAATTGGGCCGCGAGGTCGAACTCTGCCGGTTTGGAAAGATGGGTAATGTCGCCTGTGTGAATCGTCAGCGCCGGCTTGACCGGCATGGCGTTGACAAAATCAATCGTCTGCTTGAGCGTACCCACGACATCCGGATTGGCTTCCTTATTGAAACCAATATGCGTGTCGCTGATCTGCAGGAACAGGGGAACGCCCGAAGCAACCGACGAATCCTTCGCCGTGGCGGCAAGGGCCAGTTCCACCGGCGTGAGAATACCGCCGGCCAGGACAAACACGGTGCCTACGCCACCGAAGGCAAGACATTTCAACGCGCCGCGGCGCGACGGATCGGATGGAATATCTGACGACATAGTGCCCTCTCGACTAAGGTTCAGGAGGTAGCCCGCCAGATTATCCGACGGGCCTCCGGACTGGATTCAATACATAGACTGCCGGGTCCTCCGTTTTATTCCCGCTCGCTGCACATTTCGAATGTGGTCGTGGGGTCGGCGCAACCGGTTCGCACCCTGGTTGGCTGCGGTGGCCGCGTACCAGGATCGCATTGTCACGCACGTAACCGCGACGTGATCAGAATCGGTGACCAATACCGATCCGCCGCCTGATGCTGACGAGCCGACGGCGAACTGATTTTGCTGTCGGCCAAGTGTGTTTTATTGAAGATGCGGGAATATCCAGCGACGAAACAGCGTCTACATAGCTAACCAATTGTGCACCTCGATTAGACATGCTCATGGCCATGCGAGGCCGCGCCTGAAGGTGCAAGGACCTGCAGCCCCCCCCCAATTGAATACAGGAGATGCGAAAATGAACCAGTTTGATCTTCGTGAAAGCCCGATCCCCAGCGCGTACAGCGCTGGCGCAGCCCGCGACCACAAGGCGGCGAACGGCATTCCAGGTTTGCGCAGCCGGCCCGTAGGCAGGAAAGCTTCGTCGCGCATCCGCCGCGCAGTCTGGCTCCCTGCCGCCTTCGCGGGACTGATGGCTGCGGGATGCACGTCCCTGCCCCAGGCCGGCAGCAATGAATGCGTAGGTCCAGTCAGCTACTGCCAGCCGTTCTTCGGCTCCTGAATGGCAACTCTCCCCATGTCTGGTATCAAGTGCGACAAATTTGCATAGCAGATGGCTGGTGATTGCAGACAGAGGCGCATCGCAAAAACGGTGCGCCTCCGATGCCGATCACTATCGTTGTCTACTTGCCAGACGCCTTGCGTCGTGGCGTTTTCTACCAGCAGCACGCAAGGCCCGGTTGTCACTTGCTGAGCAACGCGAGACCTGCACCTTTTTGCCTGCGCTCCTCGTCAAGCCGAAAGCGTTGTTCTTAACTATCGATGGGCGAACCTCAAACCGACCCTGCCCGGCCTCGAGAAACCGTGTGCGACCTGTACGCGCAATCCGTCGCATTCATGGCGTGTGCTTCGTCTGCGCCATCTGGCTTCCCCCCGTCAGCGCATCCTGTTGCGCTTGATGTTTGGCCTCCAACCTTTGTTCCGCCGCCTGAATGTCCTCTGGGTAGTAGAGATCATTGGGAACAGGGCGATATCCGACCGACGCCAACTCCTTGAGTTCTTGCCGCACTTCGGCACGGGTGACCTGATGCGTGCCGGGCTCCGCCGACGTTTGCGCGTACACACAGGCTGACGTTGCCATCAGCACCGCACTCACGACGAGCGAACTACGCGCGGATTGACCAACAAGCCGATTAAGCGAATTCGATTTCATGATGCTACTCCTTGGTTTTCGAGCGCGTGATGGCCGCGATCCACTCGACTCCAGCACACAGCGCTCTGCATGGGTAAACCACTGAACCGTCATCCTTATTCCCTACTCTCTGGACCCGCCCCGCGCGGTATCGCTCCATCCGACCTGAAGATATGGCCGGATGACCCGTCAACGAGAGCACGGCTCGTTTACTCACACCGCAGTCGATCTCTTTTCTTAGGTATTTCGATCGTGGAAATTTCCATTTTTTCACAGGCTGCGGGAATATCCGGCGACGAAACAGCGTCTACTCATTACGTATCGCAAAACGGTCTGAGGTCTGCGATGGAGGAATTTGACATGAAAAGCGTATTCAAGAGAGCGGGCGGGCCGCGAGCACTGATGGCATTGAGAGGACTCCTGCTAGCGGTATCGTGTATCGCCGCGGGCAGCGTCGCGGCGCAAGGTCTCAGCCCATATGACGATATCAACTCGCCTGAAAACAGCACCCGGTTGACGCCACAAGCTGCACGCGGGAGCGAGTATCCCACCCACGGTGATCGGCAGGCGGGAGAGCTGAATCTGAATCCGACGGATCCGCGGGCGCAACTCGCCAATGGTTTGCCGAACAATGCGCAGTCTGGTGGATACGGATCGCCACTAGCCGGCGTGAGGACCAATGTCGTGCCGCCGCCGAAGAACTGAGGGTCAAGACGAGCCGGGTTGGTGCATGATGTACTGCAGATAGCTGACTGCATTGAATCGGAAGTCTGATCGCCATCGAATCCAGGCATGTCACGTGGCTGATTCGAATGCGCGCTGGCGGGCCATCAACGGCACCCTGACTGGATCCAGTGTTGGTCGCGCCGCCTGATCATAGGCGTGCGAGAACGGCCGGGACGGGTAGCTAGTCGGGGGCGTGGCTGGACCCGGCATTGAGGAGGTTTCCGATGGCGACGACGAACAGGAAGCTGCCGGTCGCGCAGAAGACGATCGCACTCGCACTGCAAGGCGGCGGAATGCACGGAGCGTTCACCTGGGGCGTGCTTGACCGCCTGCTGGAGGACGGCCGGCTTTCAATTGAAGGCGTCAGCGCCACCAGTGCAGGTGCGATGAATGCCGCCGTCCTGGCCCACGGTCTACTAACGGGTGATTCCGAAAACGCGCGCCAGGCGCTGCACGACTTCTGGCGCGCCGTTGCACAATCGGCGGAGAGCTACGACCCCTTCGGCAAGATACCGTGGTTAAAAGGAGCTCACACGCTCGGACTGGACCACTCGTCCATGTACCTCATGGCGGACATCGTTCTTCGCATCCTGTCACCGTACCAGTTCAATCCCCACAACATGAATCCGCTGCGCGACATACTGAACCAACACGTCGATTTCGCCGCGCTGCGCAGACATTGCCCGATACACCTATATCTATGCGCAACTAACGTTGAGACCGGCAAAATACGAATCTTTTCCGGCGAGGAACTGTGCATAGAGGCTGTGCTTGCTTCGGCCTGTCTCCCGACACTGTTTCAGGCAGTAGAAATCGACGGAGAACACTACTGGGACGGAGGCTATGTCGGTAACCCGGCAATTTTCCCTCTGATCTATAACTGCGGAACACACGATGTAGTGATTGTCCACATCAATCCGATAGTGCGCCCCGGCGTACCAACCACGCCGGCCGACATCCTCAACCGCATGAACGAAGTGAGCTTCAATTCGTCACTGATGCGAGAGATGCGCGCAATCGCTTTCGTAACCAAGTTGATCCAGCAAAGAAGGATCGAGCCCGGCGGGATGAAGGAAATGTTGATCCACTCGATTCGGTCCGACCAGACAATGGCCGCACTCGGCGTGTCGAGCAAGTACAACGCCGACTGGAACTTCCTCTGCTCTTTGCGTGACCGGGGACGAACCGAGGCCGGGGCATGGCTCGAGGAGAACTACCACCACATCGGCCAACGCTCGAGCGTCGATATCAGCAGGGAATTCCTTTAAGGCTACGTTGAACAAGCCGCGCAACGGACTTGAGCGCCGAAGATTGCAGAAAGAATCACTGAACTCCTAATGCAAACACAACGCCAGGCAAGATCGCCGCTATTTGACCGTGAAGGTGTATTCGGCTTCCGTGCGATGCCCGTCGGCAGCGACCGCAACCCATGTGACCGTATACACACCGGGCGTTAGCGGGTTCAGCAGCACCGCCATGTGTTTAGGGTTCGACGAATCGACCATCGACTTACCAAGCGTGACGGACCTCCGCTGTACATCCGTCACCGTGATCGCGCTAAATGCCGCTTCGAGTCCGTCATCGAAATCGATCGACACCTCCCTGGGCGAAACAGACATGCTAGCCCCAGGCGGCGGCACCTGACGTTTTGGATAGGCATGGGCGTTCGCCAGTTGCGCGATCGCGAGACTCAACGCGGCGACGGCGCCGCGTGCAGTGGAGCCGTTCAGGAAGGAGTTTTTCATAGACGTATCGTCAATCTTGATCAAGGCATGGATCGGGTATGGATAGCGCGACAGTTACGTCACGCGCCGACGTGTGACGATCAGAACCGCGTACGGATCCCCAACCGGCCCACCGCCTGATGCTGATTAGTCGACGGCGATACGCCGTTCACGTTTGCGACGGCGGGCGCTCCCGTCGAATCCCGGCCGTTGACCGTCTGATAGACGACCGCTGCATAAACGTCGGTGCGCGGCGACAACGTGTAATTCGCACCGATGGCGAACTGGTTGTAGTTCACGCCGCCGACCTTGCCCGTCACCTCGCTACCACGCGTGTAGTTATAAGAAATACCCGCGAGGAAAGCGGGCGTCACGTGATACTGGAAGCTAGCTTCGGCGTCGTTGAACACCGCCGTGCTGCGCGCAAGCGCCGCGATATCACCGAACCGGATGTTCGAATAGGTTGCGCCGAACACAGCAGCTCCGAGCGCATAGGAACCGCCCCAGCCGATAACCTGATACGACTGCGCCGTAGCGTAGCCGCTAAACACCGGCGTGCCCGTCAGTCCATTGGATGTTGCCGTATCGGCCGGGTTGCTGCCGAACAGCGAAGCCGCCGGGTTCTTCACGTTCAGGTAAGCCACGCCCATGGCCAGCGGCCCCTGCTTGTAGCCCACCCCGAGCGAATAGACCTGGTCCGTCGTAAACGACCCCGCCACGCCTCCCAGGCTGTATATGCCGCCGAACGTCAACCCTGAGTAATCGATGCTCCTGAACTTGATCGCGTTGTTGGTTCGACGGCTGTTATTGAAGTTATCCAGATCGCCTGGGTGAGCCGAGTGCGCTGTACCAACATTCGAATCGCCGAATTCGAAGTTGCCCAGATAGTCCACCACGCTGTCGTACTGACGACCGAGCGTGAGCGTGCCGAACCGGCTGCTGCTCAAGCCGACGAAAGCCTGGCGGCCGAACTCCGCGCCGCCCTGCCCGAGCTTGCCGGTATTGAGGTCGAAACCATTCTCAAGCGTAAATATCGCGGCAAGGCCACCGCCCAGATCCTCGGTGCCTCGCAGACCCCATCGTGTGCCGTTCAGTCCGTTGATGGCATCGAGCGCGTATTTGGTACCGCCGCCGGTCTTGCCAGCCACCGGTACATTGCTGACGGCCTCGAATCCTTCATCGATCAGGCCGTACAACGTCACGCTGCTTTGCGCATGGACGACACCTGCCAGCGGGCACAAAGTTGCTAATGCCAGAAGTTGCTTCTTCATTGAGTGATCCCCAGATAGCCTGCAATTAACCCGCAAGAAATTGGCGCATCCGCACCATGGATGTCCGTGTTCCAACCATGCGCGACCTGCTCGACGTCACCCGACGTTCTGGTCCTTCGCGCGTGGCTCCATCCGGCTTGACGACGAGGCCGGATGAAGGCGTTTACCAGGGCCGTTGCACGTTTATTCCCATCTAGATCGAAATTATTTGGCGTGTTGCAGGGTGCCCGCGTTCTTTTTCACAAACCCGGGAATATCCGTCGACCAACTGTGGTTAACTCAAATGCATATCTCGCAATATTCACCAGATACTAAGGAATCTGAAATGAATAGATCCATCTTGTTAGCTCGAGCCAACGCTGAGTCACTGTCGTTCATCTGATTCTCGGCCCGCCCTCTCTATCCTGCGAACCAGCACCTTGAAACACCAGGAGTATCGCCATGAAATCAGTCTCACAAATTCGGTTATTCGACCAGTCGTTGCGCAACCTGGTGGTCGCAGGCGCGATTCTGATGTCGACTTCGGCTGGCGTGTTTGCGCAAACCATGCCTGAGCCGCCGACACATAGAGTCACGCGCGCAGAGGTCATGCAAGAACTCTACGAACTGGAGGCTGCAGGGTACAACCCGTCCCAGGGCGACGACGGTTCATATCCCGCAGATCTTCAGGCTGCGCAAGAAAAGGTTGCCGCCAAACATCGAGCGGAACGAAACGCGGTGATGAGCGCAGGCCAGAATGGGCAGGCGAAGCCGGCACCTTGAGGTGCAGACGGTCGCCAGTATTCCGTGTACATCGTTGATGTCGCGTACGCGACGTGATGCACGGTAGTCAGGTGTTGCCGCGGGCGATGGTTGTGCAACGTAAAACGCAGCGTTCGGTGCACTTCTGGTTGACCGAACCGACCTGATCAGCGGTATTTGAACGGGTTGAGAAGGCTCACTTGGAACAGGAAGGGCGGATTCAACCGGTAGATGCAATAGTTTGCTGGAATCGTTCGAGGGCCTGGCGTGCGCGCTGCATCTCGTCGACCTCGAACAGGCCGATGAGGACGATCGCCGTTTCCTCGATGTTGCGGTTGCGACCTGCCGTAATGTGCCAGCGTTTGCCGACGACGTGAACCTTAAAATTTACCCGGGCGTCGTTGAGCCAGCCACTCTGGTGTGCGGCATCCGTTGCTCGACGGGCGGCACTCCGCTTTCTGCCAGGACGACCAGATACTTTGCGCTCGTTCTCCGATGTTGCCGGGCCTCCCGATACGCCGCGCTGTCATGCCAACTTTTGGCGGCGTCCCTTGAGGGGAACTCATAGACCGTTACTCCCTGCACGGGACCCTGTCCTTCCAGGATCAAGAACCGGCCATGATCCATTAGAACCTGGGCCCCGTAATCCGCCAGCGTTTCATTCACGCGCTGCCAATAGGTATTGAGCGCCCCCTGGTCGACTATTTCACGGCAAATGGCGACGACGTAGACAGGCTTGTCAGCGCTGCGTTGACTGACAGGAGCGACCCCACTCTCCACGACCATGCCGAGATAGTCGTTGCCATTCGTTCGGTCTTTGCGGGCCTGGACGTATGCGTCACCGTTGAACCACTCGACCGTCTGCTCAAAGGGAGGGAACTCAGCTATGACAACTCCCTCGACGCGCTCATTCAGATCTGCGTCGAGCACCTTGCAGGGGCCATACCCTGCGAGCACATCGACATTATTCTTGGGATAGACCGCCGGCGCGTCCCGCCAGTAGCGCTCAAGTCCCGCCCGGTCTCTCACCGCCTGGCAGATGTAAACAAGATAATTAGACATAGTGTGCACCCCATATCTTCATTGACGCCCAGGTCCGCTTTGGGCATGCGCAGCGCATATAGTTTCAAAAGTTCGAAGACGCGAGTTGGCGAGACCCGAAGCCGATTCTCGAACCGCCTGACAATCCGGTTGCCAAAACCGGCACGATCGCCGTCTCGGCGTCCGGGTGAAACGGCTACTGACAACGAGTGTTTCGGAAAGCAGTAGACCGGCACGGTAACGGTCCAGGAGATCAGACGATCGAGCAGATTCCTGACTTTCCATTCGTCGCATAACCTCGGGTACCTCCGTCATGGACCTGATCCGCGTGCCTGTTAATCAACCGCGATGACGATCTTGCCGAAATGATTGCGGCTGTCCAGATGTTCGAGAGCGTCTCGAATTTCGGAGAACCCGAAAACGCTATCGACCACCGGCTTGACCTTCCCGATTGCGATAGCGCGCATCATGACCTCCGCCGCATCCCGGCTACCGGACATGATCCCGTCGATATGAACAGACTTGGTCATCAACGGGTAAATGGGCAGGCTCGCCTCCACCCCTCCGAGAATGCCGACCTGTGAGATATGCCCACCATTGGCCACTGCAACGAGCGATTCACCAAGTGTGGAGCCCGCCACATCCACAACGAGGTCAACGCCGCGCCCACCCGTCAGCTCCGACACAAGCTTCCCCCAACCGGGAGTGTGAGAGTAGTTGATTGTGTGATGCGCACCAAGCGCCTTCGCGCGCTCCAACTTCGCATCGCTCGACGAAATGATGAAAGTCTCAGCGCCCGCGGCCATGGCAAATTGCAACGCCATTAAGGACACACCGCCAGTGCCCTGCACGAGGACAGCGTCTCCCGCCTTAATATTCGAACTCTCGGTTATCGCCGACCAGGCAGTAACCCCGGCACAGGGAAGCGTCGCCGCCTCGGCGTCGCTGAGAAAATCCGGTACTTTGATAAGCTCAGCTTCGGGGACGACCAGATATTCTGTGGCAACGCCGTCATATGTGCCCCCGCGGTCCCTTTCGAACTTATGCGGAGCGATCGTGCCATCGAGCCAATCGGGATAATAGGTCGCAATTGCGCGGTCACTGGTCTTCACACGAGTTACGCCAGCACCTACCTCGACCACTTCTCCGACGGCATCCGATAGCGGGATAAGCGGGTATTGGACTGGCATATATCCCTTGACTACGAACAAGTCACGATAGTTAAGTGAGATCGCTTTCACTTTGAGACGGACCAAGCCGGCAGCAACAACTCCCTCTTTACGATCCGTTACCCGCAGCGCCTCAACACCGACACCGGTAAGTTCCACCACTCTCACGGCATGTCCTTTCTAGAGTTAGGTCAGTTTGCGCGAAGGCTATCAACAGCATCGGGGTTATGCTCCCACATCTGAATCATATTTCCATCGGGATCGTAAAAAATGAACGTTCTCCCCAAGTTGGCGGCAGGCCAAACATACTCTGTTTGAGTCTTGTAGCCGGCCGCGCGCACCTTGTTATAAAACGCATCGATGCCTTCAATTGCGAGGGCAATCTCACGAATTCCGCTATCTCTATAAAGCAACTTATCAGCTGGTGTCTTCTGAACTTCTGGCACTATTGGTGCAAGCAGTTCCATGATTGCGCCCTGTTCTGAGACCATGACCGCAACGTCTGCCTTTGCGCCGGGTGTCTTATAGAGATCCTCTAGCAACGCGCGAGGTGCCAGGACAGTCGGCGCCCAATTCTCCCCATCTGGGATGATCGTCCGTACCCTAAGACTAAAACCCATAATGTTTTGCCAGAAATCCACCTGCCGGTCGAGATCGGTCGTAACAATGCAAATGTGATGAAAGAACATCCTTGCCCTCCAGTCTTCAGATGAATTTTTCCCACGTCCGAAGCCGTGTGGTTCGGCTGTATTCGATCTTCCAAACTCCGTCAACCTTCACATATCGCTCGTGATAGTGACCCCATCCTTTAAATTCGCTGGTCGGCATCTGCACCCAGTCATGCATCGCCCAGATACCTTCTGCGGTTGTCGGACTAGTCAATGTAATTTCAGGGAGAAAGGCCTGATGTACGGTGCGAGCTCCTTTGAGCAAAACCGCCATCCCTACGACGAACTTATCCAGGCCCTCGATGGTCGCCGTATTGGACTCTTCACTGGAGGAGCGTGGAATGACCTCATACACGCCTACGAAGTCCTCCGTGAAGAGCTCTCTAAATTTCTCCCATTGCTGGGTATCGCCGTAACGGACATATTTGGCCTTCAATTGTTTGATTTCCTCAATGTCTCGCCAGCTTTCCTCATTTTGCATACATCCTCCTAAATATAAGTGAGTTGCCTTTCCGCCGACATAACGCCCATACACCCAATGCGTCGACAAGTCCGTCAGACGCCTGTCGATCACCACGATTTCAAATCAATGCATGTCGATCCGATCAGCCCGCCCGTTAGACGCTCCAGGTCTGCCCGAGACGACGTCGTGAAAAAACCAGCTCCCACTCTTCGCACCCCACGATTCATATAGATCGACTCGCCGGCTCCGTCAACACTGCATCATCCACCGTGGTGTCCAAGCTTCGGCCCTTATCCGAAGCGGGTACGTCCAGTGGTTGATTCCTCTTCTGTACAACCCCTCTCAGCAAGAAATGCGATAGTGCAGGAATCAAAACGAGAGCGCCGACCATATTCCAGAGAAACATAAACATCAGGAGGATTCCCATATCCGCCTGGAATTTGATCGCAGAGAACCCCCATGTCGCCACGCCGGCTGCGAGCGTCAGAGCGACAAGCACTATTACTTTTCCTGTGAATTCGACTGCTCCTTGATATGCTTCCGCGAGCGTGGCACCTCGCCGCTGCAGTGCCAACTGGATGCTCAGAAGATAGAGTGCATAGTCGACTCCGACGCCAACCCCCAAAGCGATGACCGGGAGCGTCGCTACCTTTACACCGATCCCGAGTACCACCATCAACGCCTCACAAAGCACAGAGGTCAGGACAAGCGGCACTACCGCGACCACGACTGCGCTAATACTTCGAAACGTTATAAAGCACAGCACCACAACGGCAGAATACAGAAGAACCAGAATCAAATGGTTTGCCTGCTCAACTACGATGTTGGTGGCCGCCTCTATCCCCGCAGAGCCTGCCGCAAGCAAAAATTTTCTGTCATGAGCATCGTGTTGCAATGCGAAGGCCTGAACCGTTCGTACCATTCTCCCTAACGTCTCGGCACGATGATCCGTCAAATGTGCAATGATCGGGACAACGGAACAGTCACTGTTAACTAGCTCCGGATAGTTGGCGATGACCTGTTGCATCGCCGGTGCAATCACCAACGGATCGCGACTTATCGTCATCCATTTCGGATTTCCTTCGTTGTTGGCTGCGGAAATGCCTCTAACGAGTGCCGCTGGAGAGGTGACGCCCTCCACGCCTGGCGTATTCATGAGCTGTACGCCCAGTCGATCTTCTTCGAGCAGCGTCTCGAACTTGCTGCATCCTCCGGAAGGCGTCTTGACCATAACTGCGAACTGATCGTCTGTGAACCCGTAGTGCTGAGTAACGTACGCCACGTCGAGATTGTATTGCGACCGCGGTCGAAGTTCGGGCGCCCCGGAATTGAGGTCCCCAATTTCCAGGTGTCGACTGATCACATAACCAGAGGCGCCCATCAGTGCTGCCAAAATGACAGCGACGGTTGCGCCTTTTTTCGCAGTAAAGGGCGTCAGCAGTCGCGCGAGGCGTCGCCCAATTCCTGTTCCCTTCGAGTTCTCGCTCACTGACCTTGTCGCGGCCTTCTCACTCACTCCGACGTAAGAAAGCGCCACAGGAACCAATATCAACTTCGTGCAAATGAGTACGCATACACCAACGCTTGTCGCAATTGAAAGCTCCCTTATCACCGGAATGTCAATTACCATCAGCACTGCGAATCCAACAACATTTGTCAGCAATGCGGTAAGACCTGTGGCGAACAACCTACGGAACGTGTATCGAGCCGCCACATACTTGTGAACGCCACGCCCAATGTCCTGCATGATCCCGTTCATCTTCTGCGCCCCGTGACTGAGGCCGATGGCAAATATCAGAAACGGAGCCAATATCGAATACGGATCCAACGTATATCCTAAAAACCTCATCAGCCCGAGCATCCAGATCACGCCGACCAAGGAAGCTCCCACCAATATAGTGGTACTGCGCCAACAGCGGGTATAGCAGAGCACAATTGCGGTAGCGATTGCTACGGAAATGCAAAAGAAGAGGAAGAACTGCCGCAATCCGTGAATTAGATTACTCACCAGCTGCGCAAATCCAATAACGTGGATTGTTGTATGACTGTCTGCCTGGCTAAGCACCCTCCTGTTGATTTCATTCGAAAATGAAACGTAATCCAGCGGCTTACCGGTTGCAGGATCCGCATCAACCAACGGCACTACAATCATCGTCGACTTATAGTCTTTCCCAACCAGACTTCCAAGCAGACCAGCGCGTATAATATTGCCCCCCAAGGTCGATCGCGCCTCCTCGGATCCGTCGTAGTGGTCCGGCATCACAGGACCTGCCTGAAACCCCTCCTCGGTAACTTCAGTCCAGCGAACCGAAGGAGTCCATAGAGACTTCATCCATGACCGGTCGACACCAGGAAGTAAAAACAATGCGTCATTTATTTGCTTTAGCTTTCCTATATAATCTGCGTCAAAAATCGTCCCGCTTTTTGATTCAACTATAATTCTCACCGAATTTCCTAGCCCCCGTAGGGCATCCCTATTATCAAGATAGTTCCTAATATAGGGGTGGGACTGAGGAATCATACTTTCGAAGCTTGCATTAATAGATAGCTTGCTAGCACTAAGCGTGAGAAGCGCGGAAACTATCAAAAACGCGAGCACGATCCACCGCCGATGATTGAAAATCATCCGCTCCAAAGGGCCGCCGCTGGCGGTGTCGAATTCATCCAGTTTACTCACAACTGGAAAGTTACCGGAACTATCAAATATCGGTTCCATTTACGTCCTCATCGCGATAACCGTTAAGAACCGCTGCACAGTTGGTATAAAATCCGTTTCGCGGAAACCGTCACGGAGCCGTGTATGCATCCACGACCTGATTCCCCGCGACTCCTGTAATTACCACCCATCCTTGCCGCTTGGGCGAGGCGATTCCAGTGAGCATCGGCATATTTATCCTTGACATCGGCGAAAATCGTGCGATACCGATATCACTCTGAGTAACCAAGCCGACAACGTCAACCAAAGCCAGTCGTCCGTTAGGCAATGCAGTTCCTGCGGTAATAGTCGCGCCCGTCCCAGTCAAAACCGCTGACCACGTTCGCCCACCATCAATCGACTTGAATGCCGTGCCGCGTAGCCCGTAGGCAACGACGGTGTCTCGAACGCCGACTACCCCAAAGAGGCTGCCTCGATACCCCGTCAGTTCGCGGACAAACTGCTGCTCTCCCGGTCGCCGTACGAACACTGTTCCCTTCTCCGACGCAATGTACAAACTGCCGTTCAGCTCGCATAGGCCGAACAGGTGAAGTCCCTCCGGGTTATCCATGTGGTCACTCCAAGGCAGCCAATGCTGGCCACCGTCTGATGTGTGCATTGACAAGCCGAACGATCCAACCGCGAATCCCTCTCGGGCGTCCAGGAAAAGAACCGACAGGAGCGGGATACTCGCGTTATCCTTCTCGTGCGCTCGCGCATCCTCGAGCAGCGAACGTGCCTGCTGGTCTCCCTCCTCGACTTTTTTCTGGTAGTACGCGATCGTCAGCTTGCTCGCTTCCACCCCAGCCATTTGTTTGTGCCAGGTCTTGCCGGCGTCGTCGCTATGCAATATGAGGCCATCATGCCCAACTACCCAACCGTCGGTTGGAGTCGGAAATGCAACCGCCGTCAGATCCACGGAAACAGGCACCGAGGATTGCCTCCAGGATTTGCCGCCATCATCGGAATACATGATCAGCCCGCGCCACCCTGCAGCGACCAGCCGGTCTCCAGCAGTGGTGATCGCAGTCAACGGCGAGCGTGAAGGACGCGATACACTGGGCGCGGCAGTAACAAGCGGGTCAACAAAACCCGTGGTCGCCGACGCCCAGAAAGAGAAGGTGAGACCCAACACGAATAGCAAGAGTCTAGTAGGCATTTGACATTCCCGTTTCTTCACCAGGTACTGTTTGTCAGAGTCTGCTTCCGTACCACTTGCGGTTGCGTCTCACAGACACTTCAATCACCGCACGCCTGCACCGGCCAGCGCATCCGGAGTCAACCCCGACTTAAATGGCACGTCCGGCAAGACTTTATAAAATCCACTGGGGGTTTCAATGCCAGCCATCGAATAGTTTCCCTTTGAGAAATCGTAAATAAACTGATTGAGAAATGGTTGATCCGGAACGCTTCCGTACGGAACGAAGTGTGGCCCAAAGCCGGCGCGATAGATATTGCCAGAGTGGTCATATGCATCCGTGGCGACGATTGCCCACGAGTCCTCGTCCACATAGTATGTTCTCCGTAAAACAACATGACGCGCTGAAGGCTTCAAATCTGCCTGCACCACCCAGACCCGGTGAACCTCCCATCGCAGCGCATCGGGTGAAATGAAGTGCTTTCCGAGCATCTGGCTCAATGGCGTTTCAAAGTGAAACCGATAAGTGTTGTAAGGAATTATCATCTCCCTCTTTCCAACAATCTTCCAATCAAACCGGTCCATCTTGCCGTCCCATAGATTGACCTCATCACCAAGCTCAGCTCCACCAATAAAGGAAACGGGAGTGTCATAGGTAAGCTCCGGTGCGAGACGTACACGTCTAAGTCCGGGGGTATAGGCATAGATCGTCTCGTCATCGTGCTGATAATTCAACGGCAGCCACTCCAGGATCTTCTGCCCCACCGACGACGGCGGGCCGACAAATGTGGTAGTCCATTTCCTATACCACTTGTCTGGTTTCGCGGCGGGATCGTAGTAAGCCGAGTAGGCCATCACCCTGTTGCGTCCGACCTCCGTCGCGTTCCCAGAAGAGTCGACCAAAAAAGCGCTGTTCAAGCCGTCGTGAGAGAAGTGTGTGTAAGCAAGCGTGAAGTTCCAGATTACCTCCGCGCCACGCTTTGGGATTGGAAACGGAATGCCGCCCCAAGCGTTCTCGACGTTCAAATTATCGGAACTCAGACTCGCGGTGCGGGCCAGCTCCTTCGTCTTCTCGAGTACCCATTGTGGGTAGACCATGGTCCGATGTGAGGGGAATACGTCGACTCGAAAATCAGGATAGCGCTTCAGGAGTTCCTTCGTGCCCTCCGTCAATTTATCGCTATACTCCGCCATGTTCTTCTGCGTTATCGAGACCACCGGCTTCTCACCTGAAAACGGGTCGGGGTAGCGTCCACTCCCCTCCTTATAGCTAGCCGGCGGCTTGATCGGTTCGCCTGTATATGCAGAGACCAGGCCGTCCGCACTCGCCTTAGGATCTGCACCGAACGCCGTCAATGTTGTTCCGAGCGCCTTAGCCTCGCTATCGGTGACTTCTGCGCAAGCGTGTCCCACAACAAGAATCGCCACCGACATTGCAATCGCACTCTTAATTGAACCCATGATTTCACTCCTCCTGTCAGAACGCTGCCTGCAGCGTTAACAACACATATCCTTTATCGTTGTACATATAGGGGCCCGCTCCGGTCGTTGTTGCCAGGGGAGCACCCGCGGAACTCGTCTGTTGATATCGGCTATGAAAGCCGCCGTAGTACAGCGCGACCGTATACTTCTGTCGGATCACTGCCGATGCACCGATCTGCCACGACCAGCTTTGCTGAAAACTCGAACCGTTCGTCGGCCCGGTGCCGGCGAGTCCGGTCGAAACGGTTATCGGAATAGTCAGGTCCACACCCGGCAACACCTGAAGGTATTGCGGCGCGAAGTTGACAGTGAGTGCGACGGCGTTGCGAGTCGAGCAACCCGTGCTTGTCCCACCGTTTTGGCACGCAACAGACCCTACTCCGTTATAGAGTTGCGGCTGAGCTGTAATCCGTTGCAGATGCGTATACGCCAACTCGGCGGCAACTGAGCCGGTGCTCCATAGAGGAGTCCGCGGCAGGATATACGTAGCATTCAATAGGCCATTGATGACGTCACCGATAGGACCTTGCTTCGTTGCCGGATCGATACCGACATTAGCTAGAGCTGTATGAGCTCGATAGCTAACTTCACTGCCTACGCTGACGTCGCCGATCGACTTGCTCAAACTGATGCCATATAGCTTGACGTTGTCGTTATATACAAGCCGGTAGCCGGATGAGGTGATTAGCGGCGCCTCGTAAGGCGCCGTCTCCGCCAGACGGCGAAAGTAGACGCCGATGGTACCGCCCGAAAGCCAGTCCGGCCGCCAACGCGCGTTTACACCAAAGTTACCCTGATAATGGGGCGTCAGAGCAGACAACCGGGGTAAGAACGGTTGCTGCGACGAACCCGTGAAGAGTCGGTCAGGCCCATTAAAAAGGAAGTCTGTGATTCCGAAATAGGTCCCTCCTTCGGGATAGCGGTTTGGTATCCAGTCCAGGAAATACTGACCAGCCAACGACAATGAGGGGGTTACCTGGGCGGACATAGACAGTTGGCTGACCGGCAGGAACAATTGATTCAATTTGGCGCCTGGACTCGTGATTGCTTTGTTGATGTCAATCGGTCCTTGCGCGTACGCAATGCTGTTGGCGGTGTTGAACAGTGCTTCGCCCCAATAGACAGATGTCTGCCCCAGTCTGACGCTGATTGGTATGGAACCGGCGTCGAACGTTCCGAATACAAAGGCGTCGAGCAGTTGGCCGCCGGGTCCACGGTAATACTTGTCGATGTAGCTGGAATATGTGTTGTTTATGTACGTCGATGGTATTCCAACTGACGCAGGTCCGGCAGCAGGCCCAACCGATGTGTTGTGGTAGGCGGCGTCATACCAACCCTCTGCACTGACCCTGAAGCCGTACCGATTCTTGTAGATCAGCTCGAACTCGGATAGCACGTCGACGCGATTTTCAAACAGATCGCCCTTCCCAAACTTCTTATCAGATATCCCAAAATTCGGATTGTTCAGAATTGCGGGATTCTGACCCTGTACGCGCACTCCACCGTTGTAGGACACCGTATTGTCCCAGTGTATTTCCAAATCAGGATTTGGAGTCTCAATTTGAAATGCGTGAGATTGCGTTGCAACCGCAAGTGGCAATGAGATAAGAGCAACCGATTTGGCAGAACGTATTACCGATGACCGCTTCATGGCGCACTCTCGCACTTGTCCAGTTGCTTGATATCCCGAAGGTGCGAAACGCTGCTGGTGTGATCCAGCAGCACGAAGCCTTCCCTGCCCAGGTCCAGACTGCCCCGGGTGGAGCAAGCGTCCCAGATCCTGGCCTCACGGGTCTCAAGCGAACGACAGGTCTTGGATGTGTCAAGCAGATTCGACGTCGCACGTGCGACGTTCCAGGTGAAATTCATCCTGCCGCGCACATACGGACGGTCGACTACATCCGGTTCACGGGGAGCCGTTGGGGGGGTGACCATGCTAAGCATCTCCTGTCTGTCTTTCTCTTTTTAAAAACCGCCGGTCTTTCCACTATCGCTGGTGTGGTTGCCACTGGCACCTCCAGGCAGACAGAGGTGGTGCGACATGGTTGGCCGGATTGTTCGCCCAGACCATGTCATAAGCAGCCCTGGCACCCGACAAATCACCGAACGGCTCTTCAAACATAACTAAGGATAACTTCTTAAATAAAGGCTGCGATAACCAACGGTAGCTTGTGGCGCGCAGGCACAATTGCGAACTTATAGGTGCATCAGTGGCCCAACAACAACCAGCGAACGGACGGCACCTTGTTCCTTGTCAACGACGGAATAGCAATCTCTCTGACACTGTCGCCTGACAAGGCGGCACACTCTCGATGCCGGTCGATCAACTGACATGCCAGGGTTCAAACAGCCCCACCAATGCATGGCAGCCCAGCTATGCAACACGACCGTATCGTCCCATCGTGGGCCGCTCCCGCTCGGGAGGAAACACGCACCACCGACCGTCGTCATGCCGGAAAAAGAACAGTTCGAAAGGTCCCGCTGCCCGGGATGACTCGATGCGGATGCAACGATGGTGGTCAGTGCCCGGATAGCTGCATCGCGTCAGTCTGATCGTCCGCCCGGGCGCGGGCGTCAACCATTTGTCGACAAGCCAACGCAAAGATTGCCCCTCCGTACCCATCTCCTGCTCCTCAAACGCTCCCGGGTTCTCCGCATCCGGCCCCGGGTGGCGTGCCTTCTGGCTCGTGATCGCCAGTGGGTCCGCCCTACGGCCGGCCGCTCGTCTTTATCGGTCTATGGACCTATAATAGTAGTCAAAAGACTGAGATGCAAGCCGAGTCGCATCGGGAAAACACCAATAAATTCGCCACTTCATGGCGAAAAACAATTATCAGACATAAAAATTTGACATGTTTTACAGGTTTCATGACCTATAGTATAGTGAGGTATGTGGCCGATGCTCGCCCGTTTGTGGCATCTTTGCCTGGCTCAATGCAGGCTCAGCGAGGTTCCATTGGCGCTTCGGGTTCTTTGGCCATCCCGCGACGAGGAAGAGAAATGAAACAACTGACCATTACGGCGGAAGATATGTCCGCCACCAATTCGGCCGGCGAGACCAGGCGACGGGGAAACCGAACCACGCGCGTGCCTGAAATCCTCGAGATTTCAATAAACGCCTTCGCCACCGATGGGTACGCGGCGTTCAACCAGCGGCGTGTCGCGAGTGAGGCCGGTCTTCGGTTGAGCACGCTTCAGCACTACTTCCGCACAAGGGAAGACCTGCTGCGGGCCACCGTCGAGGCAATGGGCGACCGCTACCTCGATTTGTATCGCAAACTGTCCAGGGATAGTTCGCTTACGCCTTTGGCACGTCTTGACAAGATTGCCGATGAGACATTTAACGCGCTGGCGCGGCCGAATAGCAACTTCAGCGCCTTTGCGATTGAACTCTGGAGTTTGGCTGAGCACGAGGACTTCGCTCGTGATCTGCTCGAGGAAATCACCGGACAAAACCTGGAGATATTTGCAGGCCTGGTCTCGAAGATCAATCCTGAATTGTCTTCAGAGGACTGCGCTCTGCGAGGCGCATTGCTCACGTCAAACTTGCAGGGCTTGCTCATCTTTGTACGTCGGGCTGGCAAGAACACTCCAGATCTCGATGGGCTTCGCGCTATGACGAAGGTAGTCTGGAGAGCACTGAGCACCGCACCAGGCTCCTCCTGAATCACCATAAGACTCCATCGCCAGATAACCTGCTGGGCATCTACTCTCTCAACCAATAACCAATTCTGCCCCCCCGAAGCGAGATCAATAACTCCCGCCCGGAGATTGCACCCTATAAAACTCGTGCGTTAGTGATCGGGGTTGTGCCAGGCGCGTCTCAGTTGCCGTCTCCACAGTAAGAGTGAATAATTTCTTAAACTAAGGAATACCAATTATTGCCTCGATGAAGCAAGTGCTCTACATTGTGATTCTATGACGTCTTCGATCTGAGATTCCGTTTTGCACCCGCAGAACCTTCAGCGACAGGGCGACTCTTACGCAAGCGACGGCCGGGAACACAGGTTTGACTGGCCACCGGATACGGCGCGCTTCGGTAAGCGGTTAAGAATTGACTTCTCCCGCTTCGCACCAATTTACAGGAGTGCCAATTATGTGCTCTGAAATATTCTCTGAATCTTCCATTGCAAGGGTGGTGCCCGCAGTCCCTTTTCTTGTCGTCGCACCGGATGGCCGCGCACATCTCGTCGGCTCGCGCTGCACGGATTGTGGGGCCATCATGCCAGGTAGACGCATCGCGTGCGCCGCCTGTGGTGCACGTGGGCATCTGGAATCCATCCAGTTGGCTGAAAGCGGTCGCCTCTGGAGCTATACGGTTGTACACCGCAGCTTTCCGGGAGTGATGACCCCATTTGTAGCAGCAATCGTCAATTTGGATGGCGGCGGAACACTAAAAGGTACGCTAACTGACGTGACACCAGACCCTCGTGCCCTGCCTTACGACATGCCAGTGGAAATTGTCTATCGCGATTCCGGCCAGAAGGCGGCGGACGGCTCTCCCTTCCTCTCCTACTACTTCGTCCCATCCCGCCGAGGTCACAGATGACTGACGTTTATATTGTCGGGATCGACATGATCCCATTTGGCCGCTATCCGACTCGCGCGGTACCCGAACTCGGCGCGGAAGCCGCCTGGCTTGCACTTGACGATGCTGGGCTCGGGATCCGCGACATGCAAGCACTATATTGCGGCAACCTGATGGAAGCCCATTTGATGGTCGGGCAGCGCATTCTGCGTGAGATGGGCCTTACCGGCGTTCCTGTCACCAATGTGGCCAATGCTTGTGCCACTGGCGCCACCGCTTTCCGAGAGGGGCTGATCGCCGTGAAGTCCGGTCTGTACGACGTCGTGCTTGCTGTGGGCGTAGAGCAAATGGGCCGCGGACTGCTAGGCGGAAGTGGCCGTTCCGACGGCTTTGTCGAGGAAGGCGTACTCGGATCGAATACCATGCCAGCGATGTTCGCTCAGATTGGAGTAGAACACGCACGCAAGTACGGCACTACCTTCGAGCAGTTCGCCAAGGTAGCGGTCAAGAACCATCGCCATTCCACCATGAATCCCAAGGCGATGAGTCAGCGTGAGACAACGCTGCGGGAAGTCATGGAGGCGGAGATGATCTCCTGGCCCAACACCAAGTTGATGTGTTCCATCAACGTGGACGGAGCAGCGGCCGCCGTGATTGCTTCGGAGAGTGCCGCACGGCGGTTAGGCTTGTTGGAGAGAGCGGTGCGGGTGCGCGCTTCGGAGATGACTTCTGGACCGTATACGCCGAAAGAGTTTGCGATTCCCGACTTCAACGAGGTCACCCGTAACTGCGCACGTCTCGCCTACGAACACGCTGGAATAGGTCCTGATGCACTGGACCTTGTGGAGCTTCACGACTGTTTTGCAACGGCCGAATTGGTGCACTACGAAAACCTGGGTCTGTGCAACGAGGGGGAAGCGGGCCGAATGATCGATGCGGGGGAAACCGCGCTCGGGGGACGAATTCCAGTTAATGTGTCAGGTGGTCTTCTGTCAAAGGGCCATCCGCTCGGCGCAACGGGCATCGCCAATCTATATGAGGTGGCGACTCATTTACGAGGTGCAGCAGGTGCGCGACAGGTCGTCGGCGCCCGGATGGGCCTTACCCATGTTGTCGGTGGCTCTATTGGGCGTGGCTCAGCATGTGTAATCCATGTTCTCGAAAGGGTTTGAACCTGGATGGTCGCGAGGGAGCGCTGACCAGTGAGAATCCGGATGTCGACCAACTCTGTAACACAAAGCATCAGGTGATTTGCTCAAGTGCAGTATTCATTTTCTACATAGAGTGGAGGACCCGTGACCGCCTTTGTTGTAGTTGTCAGGAGGGCGACCCTGGACGCAGCAGAGATTGCCGCCTATCTTTCCAAAGCACGAGCCGCTTCCATCGGCCATCCCTTGACCATTCGAGTATTTCAGGGACGACACAAGGTACTCGAAGGCCCAGAGATCGAGTCGATAGTAATACTCGAATTTCCATCCTTCGAGGACGCGGAGCATTGGTACGACACCCCTGCTTATCGCGAAGCGCTGTCTCACCGTCTGCGCGGTGGAGACTATAGCGCCGTTATCGTTGATGGCGACATTCCAGAGCAGCATTAGGCTCGGAAAAATGGCCCCGATTGTTCGCTGCTTGCGCGCGACGGCGACTCTCGTTATGCGGTGCGGCACGTCGAAGAGCGCATCGTGTTTCCGAATCCCACGGTGAAGCCGGGCTTGTGCGCCGGCCTGCTCGTGGTGGAGACAACGCAGGAGACCCTCGCCGCGCTCACTTTAGGGAACACATGCCGCATGGTTGCGCATTGCCGACCAAGCGGCACATCGGGCCACATAGGCATCGATCGAACTTCAGGCCGCGTCGGCCTTCAGCAACCCTTCCGCCAGCAGCGTTTCACGCACCTCCGGTCGTGCTGCGACACGGGCTGAACGTCTTGTGCAGCTCGGTGCTGACGAACGTGAGCCACTCGAGCACCGCGAGACGCCCCGCCGAGCCGGCAGGCGGAATGAGCGCGCGTTGCGGATCGGGATCGCCAATGTACTGCTGTTAGCGGCGGTGCAAATCCGACACTAAACGGCGGCGCAAGGTTAAGTAAAAGC
>NZ_JALOCP010000061.1:0-34062 GCF_030511745.1 Paraburkholderia sp. SECH4 | reverse complement strand
ACAGCATGTCCATGAAGTTAACAGCCCCTTCAAGTCTTTTTGAAACCGTCTCTTAAGGTGTTCCTCGCGATCAAGCGCGCCGAGTACCGGCAGTTCATGGGCGAAGTCGGTGAACAGGACTGGCGCTGGTATCTGAACCAGGCTTGATTGCTTGTCACTGCGTGTCGCCTGCACGCTGCTGATTCATTAAAAAAGCCGCGCCTGAAAAATCAGGCGCGGCTTTTTAACTACGGCAATACTGCTCTATGGCTTACTTCGCCACCGGCATCGTGAACTCGGCACCCTTCGCGATGCTATCCGGCCAGCGCTGCATGATGCTCTTGTAGCGCGTGTAGAAACGCACGCCTTCTTCGCCATATGCATGGTGATCGCCGAACAGCGAACGCTTCCAGCCGCCGAACGAGTGCCATGCCATCGGCACCGGAATCGGCACATTGATGCCGACCATGCCCACCTGAATCTGCCGGCCAAACGCGCGCGCCACACCACCATCCGACGTAAAGAGCGACACGCCGTTGCCAAACTCGTGCGCATTGATCAACTCGACCGCGCTCGCGAAATCGGGCACGCGCACCACCGCCAGCACCGGGCCGAAGATCTCTTCCTTGTAGATCTTCATCTCGGTACCGACCTGGTCGAACAGCGTCCCTCCGATGAAGAAACCGTCTGCGTTCGTGACCGGATGCGCGCGGCCATCGACGATCAGCTTCGCGCCTTCCGCCACACCCGAGTCGATATAGCCGGCCACCTTGGCCTTATGTTCGGCTGTAACCAACGGGCCCATTTCAGCGTCGAGGTTCTCGCCGTTCTTGATCACCAGCGACTTCACGCGCGGCACCAGGCGCTCGATCAGTTCATCGGCGACATTGCCCACCGCCACCGCGACCGAGATCGCCATGCAGCGCTCGCCTGCCGAACCGTACGCGGCGCCGATCAAGGCGTCCACCGCCTGGTCCAGATCGGCGTCCGGCATCACCACCAGATGATTCTTCGCGCCGCCGAGCGCCTGCACGCGCTTGCCGCGCTTCGATGCTTCCGTATAGATATATTCGGCGATCGGCGTGGACCCGACAAACGACAGCGCCGCGACGTCCGGGTGTTCGATCAGCGCATCCACGGCCACCTTGTCGCCGTTCACGACGTTGAACACGCCATCAGGCAAACCGGCTTCCTTCAGCAGTTCGGCAATGCGCAACGACGCCGACGGGTCACGCTCCGACGGCTTCAGCACGAACGTGTTGCCGCAGGCAAGCGCAACCGGGAACATCCACATCGGCACCATCACCGGGAAATTGAACGGTGTGATCCCCGCCACTACGCCCAGTGCCTGACGCAGATTCCAGTTGTCGATGCCGCCGCCGATCTGGTCGGTGAAATCGGTCTTCAGCAGATTCGGAATGCCGCAAGCAAACTCGACCACTTCGATGCCGCGCACCACCTCCCCTTGCGCGTCCGTGAACACCTTGCCGTGTTCGCGGGTGATCAGCATCGCCAGTTCGTCGTGGTGTTTGTTCAGCAGTTCCTTGAACTTGAACAGAATGCGGGCACGCTTGATCGGCGCGGTTTCGCTCCAGGCGGGAAAGGCAGCCTTGGCGGCCTTGACCGCCGCGTCCACTTCCTCGACCGATGCCAACGCGACCGAGCCGGTCACCTGGCCGGTGGCGGGATTGAACACGTCCTTGAAGCGGCCGCTGGTCGACGCAGCCGGTGCACCGCTGATGTAATGCCCCAACTGCTGCACCGACAACTTCGCTTGTTCGTTCACTGCATTCATTTCGTTCCTCGTGTACGGGATAGGCCGCAGGGGTTGACCCGCCAACTGTATCGACGGCGCCGGTCATATTCCCGATACAGCACAATAAAACCGCGCCTCACTGTATTGTTTTTCACGAGGCAACTGTATTGGCCGGTGGGGCCGGCGCAACGTCAGGCAAAGACGCCCAACTCAGCGCCATTGCTCGGTCAATTCATTGGCCAGCACCATCTTCTCGCGGATGAGCTCGATAAAGTCTGCGTCCGCGCCGTTCTGCGCCTTGAGGAATTTCAGCGCCGCGGAATGAACGGCTCGCATCGACCGGCCGTCGATCCCGGCCATGCGCGCCGCGCTGCGACGCGTTTCCTCAACCAGATCGCGCGCGCTGCTGAAGTCGGGTGACAAACCGGTCTGCGCCTCGAACCCGGCGCGCAATCCGGCCGCATAGTCACGCGACTGCCCCAGCCGGTCAACGTCGATCATCAGATCGACGCCGTCAGTCATACGCAACGCACAGAGAATCCATAGCGCGACGAACGCCCGATACGCGTTGTTGCCTTCCGCCGTACGCGCGTATTGCTCGCACGCCATGGCGTAGGCGTCATCCGAAGTGGGCACGCCAGGCGGCAAGCTCACGCCGCAGATTTCGATGGCCTGCAGGACCAGGGGCTCCGACTGGTTCAGACCCAGCACGCGAAACGGTGCGGCCACAAAAAACGAATTGCTCCACTGCTGATTAAGCAGCCACCCCGAGGCGAACTGCGATGCGGGATTTCGCAACACGGCCGCATGCATGACCTGCGGGAAGGCTTGCTTGAGCCACGGCAGCCGGCCCGACGAACGGCAAAACTTGAAGACGGGTACGCTGCCATGCTCGGCGGTGCGTTCGCACAGGTTGGCCAGATAGGCCTGCAACGCGGGGAATTCCCTGTCGGGTGCAGGTGCAAAGCGATCGGTGCCGAAGCGCTTCCTGTATCCGGCTACGCCGCGCGCGCCCTCCTGGAGAAACGGCCGGTATTCTTCGAAATACGGCGCGGCGAGCGGCGGGTGTCCAGAGGTCAATGTAGGACGGGACGCGGAAACGTCGGCGAGGCTCAGATCGGCGAGTACGTTGCTGAACGGCTCATAGAATCCAGTCACGGAATCAAGTACGCGCAGACGCGACCAGACCCACGTTCCTGCGCTGCGCCAGCCCGTGTGCAGAAATACTCCCTGTTTCAGGGCACTTTGTTGCGCGGCGACGCCAGGACTCGGTCCTTGTGACAACGGCATGGGACTTCTCTTCAAATGGAAGTAACAACGATTCGACGGACGGCAGGTGCTGCCTGCCCCATCTCGCTCAATCGCCCACTTTAGCGAGTCAAGCTGTCGACTTCGTTACGGAGGTATCAGTCTACCTTGCAAGACCGTCTTGTGACGCACTGGAACAGCGCATCCAAACGCTTTAAGCTGCCAGACTCCGAACTCAAAAGTTGCCGCTATGAACGACTCGGCCGATATCCGGTTTCTGCTGGCCATCCGCGAAAGTGGCAGCCTGATCGCCGCGGCGCGAAGACTGGGGCTGTCGCCCTCGGCGGTGACCCAGCGCCTGCAGCAGCTCGAAAAGAAACTGGACACGCAGTTGGTGAACCGCACGGCGCGCCGTTTGCAGTTCACGGAAGAAGGCATGCTCCTATGCGAACGCGGCGCCGAACTGGTCCAGCAGTTCGACTCGCTGTTCGAAGACCTGCAGACACGCCGGGGAGGTCTGGTCGGCACGCTGAAAATCAATGCGCCGCTGGGATTCGGCCGCCGCCACCTGGCGCCCGCCATCGCCGACTTCCAGCAGCAAAACCCGGATATCGACGTGGCGCTCACACTGTCCGACCAGCCATTGACCGAAACGATGGACCGCTTCGACATCGTCGTGCATATCGGCGATTTGCCGGTATCGAATCTGGTCGGTTATGCGATCGCACCGAATGCGCGCTTCGTGTGCGCCGCACCTGCGCTCCTCAAACGTATTGGTCAGCCGGAGTCACCGGAAGCATTGAGCAAGCTGCCGTGCATCGTGCTGCGCGAGAACAACGAGGACGTCTCGCTGTGGCAGTTCAGCAAGGGCCGCACGCGCCGCAGCGTGCGCGTTTCTCCGCATTTGAGTTGCAACGACGGCGACGTGATCCGCCAGTGGGCTTGCGAAGGCCGCGGCGTGATCCTGCGCTCCGAATGGGACGTGGCCGAGGACATCGCGAAGGGAAGACTCGTACGATTGCTGCAAGGCTGGAAGGCACCGGACGCCGACGTGATCGCACTCACGCATCAGCGAGCGGGAATGCCCGCTCGCACGCGGCATTTCATGCAGTACCTGCAAGGTAGATTCAGGCCGCTGCCGCCGTGGAGAAGATAACGCGCGAAACGTGGCGAATCACGCAGCTAGTGACAGATTCATCCAAACTGAATTTTAGAGTTACCTTGGCTGAACTCCACGCGAGCAATGAAACTCTATAATCGGCTCACCGTTCCTCGCCGGTTAAATCATGACCTCCGCTTCGACTCCGACCGCCTACCCCAAGGCCGTCCTCTTCGACCTCCTGACCGCCCTGCTCGATTCGTGGACGTCATGGAATCACGCCGCGGGCTCCGAACAGTTGGGCCGTGCGTGGCGCGCCGCCTATTTGCGCCTGACCTACGGCTGCGGCCGCTACATTGCGTACGAACACCTGGTGCGCGAGGCGGCAGCCGAAGTTGGGCTGCCGGAATCCGCCGCGCCCGCACTCGAAGCCGACTGGCTGAAACTTGCCCCCTGGAGCGGCGCTCTCGACGCCTTGCAGGCGCTCAGCCCGCATTGCAAACTGGCGATCGTCACCAACTGTTCCCTCCGCCTCGGCACGCAGGCTGCCGGGATTTTCCCGATCCACTGGGACGCTATCGTCACCGCTGAAGAAGCCGGCATGTACAAGCCGGACCCGTTGCCTTACCGGCTCGCGCTCGGCAAACTTGGCGTGGGTGCCCATGAGGCCGCGTTCGTGGCCGGTTCCAGCTACGACATGTTCGGCACAGCCGCGGTCGGGTTGAGGACATACTGGCACAACCGCGTAGGTCTGCCGCTGGTGGCGGGAGCACAGCCGCCCGACATCGAAGCGCCCACGCTCGACTCGCTGATCCCATGGCTCAGCCGGTTCGGCCAGACCGAAAGCCACTCCATTTCCCCGGTGAAACCATGAAACTCGAGCACATCGACACCCCTGCCGCGCTGATCGACATCCCCCGGATGCAGAAGAACATCGCGAGAATGCAGGGACATATGAACGCACTGGGCGTCGCATTCCGTCCGCACGTCAAGACAACCAAATGCATCGACGTAGTCCGTGCACAGATCGCCGCCGGTGCGCGCGGCATCACGGTCTCGACCCTCAAAGAGGCGGAGGCCTTCTTCGCGGCCGGCGTCAGCGATATTCTCTACGCGGTCAGCATTGCGCCTTCAAAGCTGCCGCGAGCACTGGCGCTGCGCCGCCAGGGTTGCGATCTGAAACTGGTGGTCGACAATCCGACCGCCGCCTCGGCCATCGCCGCATTCGCGGACCAGCACGGCGAATCCTTCGACGTATGGATCGAGGTGGACACGGATGGTCACCGCTCGGGGATCACGCCGGAACAGGACACGCTGCTCGAAGTCGGCCGGATTCTGCATGAGAACGGCGTCAAGGTGGGCGGCGTGATGACCCACGCGGGTTCCAGCTACGAGCTTCATACGCCGGAGGCGCTCGCCGCGCTGGCGGAGCAGGAACGCGCCGGCTGCGTGCGCGCGGCGCAACGGCTGCGCGACGCAGGCATTCCGTGCCCAGCCGTCAGCGTCGGGTCGACGCCCACGGCGCTGGCCGCCGGGCAACTGGATGGCGTAACCGAAGTGCGAGCCGGCGTCTACGTTTTCTTCGATCTGGTGATGCACAACGTAGGCGTGTGCGCGCTTGAAGATATCGCGCTCAGCGTGCTCGCCACCGTAATCGGGCATCAGGAGGATAAAGGCTGGGCGATTCTCGACGCCGGCTGGATGGCGATGAGCCGGGATCGTGGCACCTCGAAGCAGTCGCACGATTTTGGCTACGGCCAGCCATGTCTGCTGAACGGAACACCGCTTGGCGGTTATGTGGTGAGCGGCGCCAATCAGGAGCATGGGATTCTGTCGTCATCGGAAGAAGGCGCGCATGCCGACGACATCGCGCAGCGCTTTCCGATCGGGATGAAGCTGCGCATCCTGCCGAATCATGCATGCGCGACCGGCGCACAGTTCCCCGAGTATCACGCGGTTTCGGCGAATGGCGACAGCGTCGAGTGGCGGCGCTTTCAAGGGTGGTGAGGAGCGGGTCAAACCGCGGCACGGTGCCACCGTGCGCGACTATCTGCGCTGCGCTTACAAAAAGCTCGGCATGCACGACAAAAGCCAGATTCCATGGCCTCGCGGGTTGAGAGAGAACGCTGCCACAAACCCCTCGGCGCCCAACCAGGGCGATTGAGCCTCCGCTTCACTCATCCTCTTCTTCGAGGCCGGCAAGCAGATCGTCGACCGCGCGATACACGCGCTCGACGATTTCCGGCCCGACCTTGCGCTCCAGCTCGCGATAGTGCGCCTCGAGATCCTTCGAGATCACGCGCACCAGGTCCACGCTCGTCTCGGTGAGCGACACCAGCACGCGGCGCTGGTCTTCCGCGAAACGCTCCTTGGTCACCAGTTCCATGCTCTCCATGCGCGCGAGCACACCCGCCATGCTCGGGCTCGAAATCGTGCAGATATCGGAGATGTGACGCGGCTCCATCGGCCCGTGCTCATTGAGCGCGCGAATCACGCGCCATTGCTGCTCGGTCAGTCCGTGCGCGGTAATCAATGGCCGGAAACGCTCCATCATTTTTTCTCTGGCGCGCAGCAACAACATCGGCAGGTTGCGGTGCAAAACTCGGGTAGAAGCGGATGCGGACATGGCGGATAAGTTAAAAGCAACTGTCGAAGCTTAAGGGAAAACCCGCGATCGGCCGACAGGCTATTGACCGTGGATGATATCAAGCGCAATACTACTAACATGTTAGTGTTTTTGCCGAGAGACAGCTAATTTATGTTTGCACTTGCCGATCACCTGCTGCATCCGGAAGGCGACGCGCTGCCTCGCGACGTGGATGCGCACACCGTTGCCGCGCTGCTCGCACGCGGCATTGCCTGCCGTGCGCCGGTTTCCGGCGCAGTTTATGGAACCTTGCTGAACGACCGGGCCGCTTTGGAGGCATTGGGCGAGGCGGCGCATACCTCGCCCTACAAAGCCCCGCCCAAAGCGCCGATTCTCTATCTGAAGCCGCGCAATACGTTCGCCGGTCATCGCGCACGAGTCGTCGTGCCTGACGATGCATTGGGCGTGGAAGTTGGCGCTTCGCTGGGTATCGTGATCGGTCGCACTGCAACACGCGTTAGCGCGGGTCAAGCGTTCGACTACATTGCCGGTTACACACTGGTCGCCGATCTCAGCGTGCCGCATGCGAGCGTGTACCGGCCTTCAGTGCGGTTCCGGGCGCGTGACGGTTTTTGCGTGATCGGACCGGCGGTGGTTGCAGCGCGTCATATTGCTGCGCCGGACAATCTGGCGATCACGGTTTCGCTTCCAGAACGCGAGGTCTTCACTGCGAATACTGCGTCGTCGGTACGCAACGTGGCGCAATTGCTTGCGGACGTAACCGATTTCATGACACTGAGTGCCGGCGATGTCATTACGCTCGGCGTGCCTCATGGTTCGCCAGTTGCCCATTTCTGCGACACGGCCACGCTATCGGTTGGCGGATTGCCGCCGCTCGAGGTGTCGTTTGTCGGTGCAGCAGAACAAGATGGAGAACAGCAATGATGCGCGGCCGTGTTGCGTATGCAGGAGCGATTCACGAAGCTTATCCGGACGCCGACGGCGTGCGCCTCGCCGACGGCCGCGTGCGTCGTGAGGATGAAGTGGTGTGGCTCGCGCCGATCGAGGTCGGCACGATCTTCGCGCTTGGCTTGAACTACGCGGAGCACGCGAAGGAATTGCAGTTCAACAAGCAGGAAGAGCCGCTGGTCTTTCTCAAGGGTCCGGGCGCGGTCATCGGTCACCGCGGCTTCACGCGCCGCCCCGGCGACGTCACCTTCATGCACTACGAGTGCGAGCTGGCGGTGGTCATCGGCCAAACCGCGCAGAACGTCAAGCGCGACGACGCCATGCAGCATGTGGCCGGCTACATGATCGCCAACGACTACGCGATCCGCGACTACCTGGAAAACTACTACCGCCCCAACCTGCGCGTGAAGAATCGCGACGGCGGCACGGTGCTCGGCCCCTGGTTCGTCGATGCCGCCGATGTTGAAGACGTCACGCAACTCGAATTGCGCACCTTCGTGAACGGCACGCGGCAGCAACACGGCAACACGCGCGATCTCGTCACCGGTATCCCGGCGTTGATCGAATACCTGAGCAGCTTCATGACCCTCGCACCCGGCGACGTGATTCTGACCGGCACGCCGGAAGGCATCGTCAACGTCAATGCGGGCGACGAAGTGGTCTGCGAAATCGACGGCCTTGGCCGTCTCGTCAATACGATTGCATCCGACGCGGACTTTGGCCGCGCCTGATCGACTGCTTTGCATGGGATCGGAGTAAGACTAAAGCGCTAACCCCGATCGACAGCTAAAGAGAAAGGACAAGACAATGCGAATCGAACATCTGATCAACGGCAAATCGAGCGCCGCAAAAGACTACTTCGAGACCGTCAATCCGGCAACGCAAGAGGTGCTCGCGCAAGTGGCGCGCGGCGGAGCGGAAGAAGTCGACGCCGCCGTGCGTGCGGCCAAAGAGGCGTTTCCGGCATGGGCCGGCAAGCCCGCAGCGGAACGCGCAAAAATCATCCGCAAGCTCGGCGAGTTGATCGCGAAGAACGTGCCGGACATCTCCGAGACCGAGACGAAGGACACCGGTCAAACGATCTCGCAGACGCGCAAGCAGCTCGTGCCGCGCGCCGCCGACAACTTCAGCTATTTCGCGGAGATGTGCACACGCGTCGACGGCCACACGTATCCCACCGATACGCATCTGAACTACACGCTGTTCCATCCGGTCGGCGTCTGCGCACTGATTTCGCCGTGGAACGTACCGTTCATGACGGCAACGTGGAAAGTCGCACCCTGCCTCGCGTTCGGCAATACCGCCGTGTTGAAGATGAGCGAACTGTCGCCGCTGACCGCCTCGATGCTCGGCAATCTCGCGCTCGAAGCCGGAATTCCCGCCGGCGTGCTGAACGTCGTGCACGGCTTTGGCAAGGACACCGGCGAACCGCTGGTGGCGCACCCGGATGTGCACGCAGTGTCGTTCACCGGATCGACGGCAACCGGCAACCGCATCGTGCAAACGGCCGGCCTGAAGAAGTTTTCGATGGAACTGGGCGGCAAGTCACCCTTCGTGATTTTCGACGACGCCGATTTCGAACGCGCGCTCGATGCCGCCGTGTTCATGATCTTCTCGAACAACGGCGAACGCTGCACGGCGGGTTCGCGCATTCTGGTGCAGCGCTCGATTTATGCTCGCTTTGCCGAGCGTTTCATCGAACGCGCAAAACGTTTGACGGTGGGCGATCCGCTGGCCGACAGCACGATCGTCGGCCCGATGATCAGCCAGGGGCATCTGGCCAAGGTGCGCAGCTACATCGAACTGGGTCCGAAGGAAGGCGCCACGCTCGCGTGCGGCGGACTCGATGCGCCCGACTTGCCCGAATCCATGCGCAAAGGCAACTTCGTGCACCCGACGGTATTCGTCGACGTCGACAACCGCATGCGAATCGCGCAGGAAGAAATTTTCGGCCCGGTCGCCTGCCTGATTCCGTTCGACGACGAAGCCGACGCAATCAAACTCGCCAACGACATCTCCTACGGCCTGTCGAGCTACATCTGGACCGAGAGCACCGGCCGCGCGCTCCGCGTCGCCGCGGCTGTGGAAGCAGGCATGTGCTTCGTCAACAGCCAGAACGTGCGCGATCTGCGCCAGCCGTTCGGCGGCACCAAGGCATCGGGCGTCGGCCGCGAAGGCGGTACGTGGAGCTATGAAGTGTTCCTCGAACCGAAAAACGTGTGCGTATCGCTCGGCTCCCATCACATTCCGCGCTGGGGCGTCTGAAACGCGGGTCATTTGCGCGCGAGGGCATCACGCCTCGCGCCTCACAGAAAAGGAGACCGCGATGGGCAAACTCGCGTTGGCAGCAAAAGTCACTCACGTCCCGTCGTTATATCTATCCGAACTCGACGGCCCGCATAAGGGCTGCCGTCAGCCGGCAATCGACGGCCACCATGAAATCGGCCGGCGCTGCCGCGAATTGGGTGTGGATACGATCGTCGTCTTCGACGTGCATTGGCTGGTGAACAGCGAATACCACATCAATTGCGCGCCGAAGTTCGAGGGCGTCTATACGAGCAACGAACTGCCTCACTTCATCAAGAACATGCCGTACGCGTATCCCGGCAATGTCGGTCTCGGCGATCTGATCGCGGAAGTCGCCAACGAAATGGGCGTGAAGAGCCGCGCCCACAGCGAGACCACGCTCGAACTCGAGTACGGCACGCTGGTGCCGATGCGCTATATGAACAGCGACCAGCACTTCAAGACCGTATCGGTAGCTGGCTGGTGCATGTGGCACGACCTCGAAACGAGCGCGCGCTTCGGCCTCGCCGTACGCAAGGCCATCGAGGACCGTTACGACGGCGCCGTGGCGATTCTGGCGAGCGGATCGCTGAGCCACCACTTCGCCACCAACGGCACAGCCGAGCAGTTCATGCACAAGGTGTGGAGCCCATTTCTCGAACAGATGGACCGCCGGGTGGTCGAGTTGTGGGAGGCTGGCGACTGGAAAACTTTCTGCGAGATGTTGCCACTCTATAACGAGAAGTGCTGGGGCGAAGGCGGCATGCACGACACCGCCATGCTGCTCGGAGCACTGGGGTGGGATCGTTACGACGGCAAGGTTGAAGTCGTCACCCCGTATTTCGGGAGTTCGGGCACTGGCCAGATCAATGCGATCTTCCCGGTGACGCCCCTGCCCGCTTGAGTCCTGAGAAAGGAGCTTACCGTGCCCCATTTGACACTCGAATACAGCGCCAACCTTGCTGATGAAGCAAGCATCGGACAGCTTTGCACCTCGCTCGCGGCTTGCCTTGACGCGCAGCGCGACAACGACCAACGCGTCTTTCCGCTCGGCGGCATCCGCGTGCGCGCCTTGCGTTGCGACCAGTACTGCATCGCCGACGGCCGACCCGACGCCGCCTTCCTGCATGCGAACCTGAAGATCGCCGCGGGCCGCTCGGACGCCACCAAAAAAGCGACCGGCGACGCACTGTTTGAAGCGATCAAACAGCACTTCGCCGCAGAGTTTGAAAAACAGGGCCTGGCGTTGTCGCTGGAGATCAATGAATTCAGCGAATCCGGCACGTGGAAACACAACAATTTGCACGCGCGGCTTAAGGCCTGAGACCCGGGCTTGACGCTTCGGCCGAACATTCCGACCCGCTAGCTGGGCCTGGCAGCCGCTCATAGAGAATCCATCATGCTAGACGAACAGACAATCCGCGAGCTTGCGGCGCAACTCGACAACGCCGAGAAAACGCGCACCCAACTGCGCCACTTCTCGGCGAAGTATCCCGACATGACCGTACAGGACGGTTACGCGATCCAACGCGAGTGGGTAAAGCTCAAACTGGCCGAAGGCCATGTAATCAAGGGGCGCAAAATCGGCCTGACGTCACGCGCGATGCAGCGTTCGTCACAGATTGACGAACCCGACTACGCGCCGTTGCTCGACAGCATGTTCATCGAAGGCGGCCAGGACATCCGCGCCGACCGCTTCATAGCGCCGCGCGTGGAAGTCGAACTGGCCTTCGTATTGAGCAAGCCCTTGAAGGGTCCTGGCGTCACGCTATTCGATGTTCTGGACGCCACGGCCTACGTGACTCCGGCCGTGGAGATTATCGACGCCCGCATCGAACAATTCGACCGCGAGACGAAGGCGCCGCGCAAGGTCTACGACACAATCTCGGACTTCGCGGCGAATGCCGGCATCGTGCTGGGCGGACGACCGGTACGTCCGATGGACGTCGACCTTCGCTGGGTTGGCGCCTTGCTCTATAAGAACGGCGCCGTGGAAGAAAGCGGCCTCGCCGCCGCGGTACTGAACCACCCCGCCACCGGTGTTGCATGGCTCGCGAACAAGATCGCGCCATACGACGAAGTCCTGAACGCGAACGACGTAATTCTGAGCGGCTCCTTCACGAGCCCGATCCCGGCACGAGCGGGCGACACCTTCCATGTCGACTACGGTCCGCTGGGCGGCATTGGTTTGAATTTCATTTGAGCTCATTTGAGTCAATCGACATGTCCTTACCGCAAAACACATTCAAGCGTGCGCTAGCAGAGGGTAAGCCACAATTCGGCTTATGGGCGGCGCTTGCGGATGCCTACGTGACCGAACTGCTGGCCACGGCCGGCTTCGATTGGTTGTTGATTGACAACGAGCACGCACCGAACGATATCCGCAGCACGCTGGCGCAATTGCAGGCGGTAGCTGCCTACGCATCGCATCCGGTGGTACGTCCCGTACGAAGCGACAGCGCATTGATCAAGCAATTGCTCGACATAGGCGCCCAAACCTTACTGCTCCCGATGATCGACACGGCGGAGCAAGCTGCGGACGCAGTCGCGGCAACGCGCTACCCACCGCATGGCATTCGCGGCGTGGGGAGCGCATTGGCGCGGGCATCGCGCTGGAACCGGATACCGGACTACCTGACCACAGCGTCGCAGGAGTTGTGCGTACTGGTCCAGGTAGAAACCGTGCAAGGCATGGATAATCTTTCGGCTATTGCGGCGGTGGAAGGCATTGACGGCGTATTTTTCGGACCCGCGGACCTGAGCGCGTCGATGGGCTTGCTGGGTAAGCCAGGCGACGCGAGCGTACGTGAGGCGATATGCAATGGCATCAGGAAGGTGCGGGACGTCGGCAAGGCGGCGGGCGTGCTAGCGCCGGACGCGGGGATTACCGCCGAATATCTGGCGGCAGGCGCGACGTTTGTGGCGGTGGGAACAGACACGGGTCTATTGAGCCGGGCAGCAGCAGATCTGGCGGCCTCATATAAAAGGACAGCACCAACGGCAACACCGACGAAGGGCGGCTATTAACAAAACCGCGGCGATGGGTTTCAGAAAACAAAACAGCAGCGACCGGTTTTAGAAGTACTCTTCGGCGCGCGCAGCGCCGCCGGAAGAATGACACCCTTGTCACAAGCGCCTGCAGGTGCACGAACCCAGATTCCAGATGCACCACTACCCGCAGCAGACCACGGCGCCCACTTAGCAGGAGTGGTTTGAGCCGCTTTCTTTGCTTATCTTTCTTTGCGGCGGCAAAGAAAGTAAGTGCCGCCCCGCACAGGGGCAACACTAATAGACCACTACCAATTCAAGGAAAGGCCAAAGCCCCAAGACCACTGCCAATGCCGCCGCCAAAGGCAAAAAAAAATCACTCACCAGCGGGCCAAGGCAACCCCACCACCGACCAATCCAACTCCACCCCAATAACAGACCTCTCAGCAGAAACCTGCACAGCCAAAGTAACCGCAACACAAGGCCGCCCACTAGCCAAAGAAAGATAAGGATTACTAGCCACGGCCACCCCAGGCAACAAAACAGCGTTACGAAAATAAGGCCGATGATCCCAACGAGCATCCCGCGGATTAGCCACAGGCTGCAACGAAGCCCCATCACCACTCCACGCGGGCCCGCGCACCTCATACCCAACCTGCCGCCCCGAATCATCAAGAATAAAACAACTGATACACCGATCCAACGTAGCCAGAAAAGCAAACGCCTCCCCCATCGCCCCACCAGCAATCAGAGCATCGGCAGCAAGCCTCAAAGCAACCCGATAAGGCTCAACCTCCGACTCAAACAACGCATGCTGATGCGCCCTCCCCTGGGCAATCACATCGAAAGCATCATCGATCCGCCGATGCACCGAGTCTGGCGGCGCAATTTCGGCCGCCGGCCGCCCGAGCAGAAAACCCTGCGCAAAATCCACATTCGACTCCACAGCAAGAATCAATTCCTCAGTGGTTTCCACGCCTTCAACAACAACCAGCATCCCCGCCAGATGTAACAAAGAAACGAGCTTCGGCAAGATCGGCTGCTCGGTGCCATGACCGGTCGCACGAATCAGCTCGCCATCGAGTTTCACGAGATCAGGGCGAATCCGCAGCAACCGGTCGAGATTCGACTGACCCGCACCGAAATCATCGACGGCGATCAGAAAGCCATGCTCGCGATACAAAGCCGCCGCCCGCGACATGTCGTCGACGCTGCCGCCATGCGATTCGAGAATCTCGAGAATCACCCGCTCGGGTTCGAGCCCGACCGCCCGCACGATCATGGCGAGCTGATCCGCATAGCCCTCGGCGATAAACGTGGCGGGCAGAATGTTCAGGAACAGCCACGCATCGTCGGGCAGCGACTTGCGCGCGTTGGCCAGATGCACGGCATGGCTCGCGCGATCGAGCGCGCCTTCGTCGCTGGACGGCCTCGGCGCGAACAGCACGACGGGCGGCACCAGCGTGCCGTCGTCCTGCTCGCCTCGCAGCAAGGCCTCGAATCCCACCTGCTTCTGATGCGACAAACTATAGAGCGGCTGGAAGTGCGAGGTCAGGAAATACTCCTCCCAGCGATGCCGCGGCACCAGCGCCCCGTCCTCCGCGAACACATCGCCGGCGAGCATGTGCAGCGGCTCGATCGGCAACGCGCGTTCGGCGCACACGCGGTTTCTGCCCGACTGCTTGGCGCGCAGCAAGGCTTCGTCGGCACGATCGAGCAAAACCATGATGTTTTCGCCACTCCGGTGTTCAGCCACGCCGAAGCTCGCAGTCAGATAGCCGTCAGGGCGCTCGATCGCGGCAATCGCAGCGCGCAGGCGCTCGGCCAGGGCCAGCGCGCCGGCCAGGCCGTCACGCAGCAGCACGGCGAACTCCTCGCCGCCGATCCGGCTCACGCTGTCGTCCGCGGAGGTCTCTTCCATCAACACCTGGGCGACCTTGTACAACGCATGGTCGCCGAGTGCGTGGCCAAAGCGGTCGTTCAGCGATTTGAAGCTGTCGATGTCGAGAAAAATCGCGCTGACCCGCGCCTCGGGCGCCATGGTTTCGATCCGGCGCTCGCCCTGCTTCACGAACGCGCGGCGGTTTTGCAGCCCGGTCAGCGGATCGGTCGCGGCGAGCTGCGCCAGTTGGCTCTCGAGCAGAAAGTGGTTACGCCGGAACCGGTAGAAGCCGAAGTGAAACACAACGGAAGTCGGCACGCCGATCGCCACGATCCACATCCACACGACGATGTCGACGTCATGCGTGCGCGGCCCGCCGAACAGCAAGGCAAACGCCGCGCCATAGAAGAGCGCGCTGCCGACGAAGAAATGCAGCGGCGTGAGCCACAGCGGCGCAGCGCAGACCGGGATCACCACCATGGCCGGCAGGACCCACAACAACGGTTGCTCGACGCCTGAGACGTTCAGCGCGAGACCCACCACCAGCACGAGCGAGTAAGCGACACCGATTGCACCGAAGGTCCAGGTCGAGCCGGTGCGTGGAATCGCCATCACCAGCAGGGCGAGCACCAACGCGCAGGTGAGCCGGTAGGCGAGCGGCGTTGCCGGGCCGTTGACCATGTTGCGCGCCCCCACTAAACACAGGAACGCGACAACCGTAAACGCCATCGTCACCGTCGAAAGGGGACGTTGATGTTCCAGCGATCGTCGATGAAAGCGATCGCGCAAACCGGAATCGGACAGTTGCTTCGTTGAGGTGGAAAGCATATTGATAGATATCAGGCTGGCTCCGGTTACTCCACCGATGTATAACGGCAACCGTCTGACAAATATTTATGCCCTGCCCGCAAATAGAAATGCACCCCGCTCCGGCAGGGCTACGCCGCCATCGCGCGACCGCGTCCGGAGGCCCCGGCGGCGGCCAGTGCCTCGCGCATTCCGCCAAACCCGACTCAAACCGTTGCATTTACCACGAATCCAGAAAGCTAAAACATTGGCGCAATCTACCGTTAATAAAATTATCGAAAACACCTTCCCGGCGGACATCCATCGTGGAGAAGCGAGCAAGGCAATTCCGGCAGCAAAAATTACGTAGGTCACACGCACCTGCAGCAATCGTTTGCGCGTATAAAGCAGACGAATGTAAAGTGGCTAAAAGTTAATGTCTTAAGTAGACTCCTCCGAAGTGTGGCGGATAGAGCAGACAAACTCGGTAAAAGTAACCTAAGACGCGTGCAACGCGCGCCTTCCCGTAACACTTTCAGTTATTCGGCCGTCGGCACCCGTTTTGTACACGGATTGAGGCAGCGGCTATTTCCCGGAAAACATGGTCCCAATTCTCGATTACCTGCTGGAACGCCAAATCTCGCCACAATGGCGCGGCATGCTGACTGCACTCGCGACAGAGTTCGAAGCGCAGATCGGTCGCGACGAACTGCGCCAACTGATGTACCGCGTCGGTTGCCGGTTTGCGGCGGCGCATCAATTGCCCGCGTGCGGGTCGACGGCTGAGCTCGCTCAGGCGTTGAATCTGTACTGGCATGACATGGATTGGGGCTACGTCGAACTGTCCGACGAAGCAGACGCGCTGCGCATCGTTCATTACTGCGCGCCGCTGCAGGCATTCGGCAACGCGGCGCTCGCGTGGACCCCGGCGTTTCTCGAAGGCGTCTATCAGACGTGGTTGAGCGCGTTGGGCGCGCAGGGCCTGTCGGTGGCGCAAACGAGCGCGTACGGCACGGACACCTCAATCGAGTTTCGGCTGGGGCGGCATCCTGTCTGAGCGAACCGGATAGCGGACCAAGTAAGCGGACCCGCTAAGCGGACCGATCGGGGCAACGCAAGTCATTAAAAAGTCGGCGGCACTATGAGTTCATCCAGCGACATCGAAAAACTATTCGACCATTTTGGCGGCGACGCCAGCGCGTACCAGGAAATCGGCCGCGAAAACGAAGCACGTTCGGCGCGCACGCGTTGGCCGCTGCTGGTGACGCTGGATCTGACACAGCCGGCGATTCCCGCGATCGGGCAACGCCGGGAGCTTGCTGGCGAGGCATCGGCGCAAGAAGCGGCGCCGGAAGTCGATCGTCAGGACACGACGCCGAAAGACGCCGCCTCGGTGACGCGCGCGAAGGCGCCGCTGTTCACCCGCTCGCATCGCCGGGACATTCCGCCGGTCGCCGTCGCCTTGCCCGCCCAGCCTGGCGCGCCGCGCGGCGCTTCGCGTTTCGGCGCGTTCGAAACGAAGGGTGACGCCACGGAGCCAGCCGCACAAAGCACGCCGGCCGCGGCACGGGTCGATGCGGAGACACCGGTGGCCACACTGGCTGCGACTGCCGTCGCCCAGGCACAGGGGAAACCGGTTGCCACTGCACCGGCACCGGTCTCCGCATCCACGCCGACGTGGGCGCAAGCGCCGGCTCCGGTCCCCGCATGGGCCCAAGCACCCGCCCAGACGCACACCCAGGCGCACACCCCAACATGGGCACAGGCGCCGGCCCCCACCTACACGACTGCGCCCGCAGCGCCGAAGCCGCCCGCGTCGATCCTCGGCAAACTGTTCGCCCCGGCATTCGAACCGACGCTGCCGCAACCCGCCGCGCCCACCGGCGAATCCGCACCGCTGCAATCGGTCTTCGACCGTCTGCGCGGCACACCCGCACAAACGGCCCCCACGCCGGCCCGCGCTCCTAGCGCCGCCACGCCCGCCGCCTCCAACTCGTGGCTGATCAACGGCCCTCGTCGCTCATGAAAGTCATTGCGGTCGTGTCCGCCAAAGGCGGGGTCGGTAAAACCACCCTCGCCGCCAATCTCGCTTCCGTGCTGGCCGCCAGCGGCCGCCGCGTGATCGCCCTCGATCTCGATCCGCAAAACGCGCTGCGGCTGCATTTCGGCGTGCCGCTCGACAGCATCGACGGTTTGTCGCGCGCGACGTTGACGGGCGATCCGTGGCAATCGGTCATGTTCGACGGCGTAGACGGGGTGACCGTGCTGCCCTATGGCGCCGTGCTCGAAGACGATCGCCGCCGTTTCGAAGCGTATATCGACCAGGACCCGAGGTGGCTCGCGCACGCGCTGCAAACGCTGCGGCTCGACGCGTCCGACATCGTCATCATCGATACACCGCCGGGTTCGTCCGTGTATGTACGCGCTGCGTTGTGCGCGGCCACCTTCACGCTGAACGTGGTGCTCGCCGACGCGGCTTCCTACGCGGCCATTCCCTTAATGGAACGGCTGATTGAAACGTACGCGGCGCCGCGCCCCGAGTTCGGTGGCGAAGGTTACGTGGTCAACCAGATCGACCAGTCGCGCCAGTTGACCAAAGACGTCCTCAAGGTCTTGCGCCAGATGCTCGGCGACAAGCTCTTCCCGGGCGTGATCCATCTTGACGAAGGGGTGAGCGAAGCGCTCGCCTGCGACACCACGCTGATTCACTACGATCCACTCAGCCAGGCGGCCGCCGATTTTCGCTCGTGCGGCAACTGGCTGATGGCGGCGGTCGATGCGGCCGCCGTCTCGCCGAGGAACGTCGCATGAGTACGCCCCAGTCGCAGGATATCGAGGCCGGCGAACCGTCGCGGCTCGAACGCATCGTCGACGCGCGCTTCTGGAACAGCCGGATCGTGACGGGTCTGGTCACGCTGTTCGCGCTGATGATGCTGTACTTCGTCTTCACGGTGCCGCTCGCGTTCTACGAGCAACTGACGTTCGCGACCTGCTGCTTCGTCACCGCGTTGCTGTTCCGCCGCCTGCACGGCCGTTACGCGACGATGGTGATGATCATGCTCTCGGTGGTCACGTCGGGCCGCTATATGTACTGGCGGCTCACTTCGACGACTTACTGGGAACATCCGCTCGACGCCGCGTGGGGTCTGCTGCTGGTGTCGGCCGAAGTCTATTCGACCATCGTGCTGTTGCTCGGCTACTTCCAGACTGCCTGGCCGCTCAAGCGCACGCCGATGCCGCTGCCCGCCTCGCGCGACCTGTGGCCGACCGTCGACGTGTTCATCCCGACCTACAACGAGCCGCTCTCGGTGGTGAAGCCGACCATCTACGCCGCGCTCGCGCTCGACTATCCGGCCGACAAGATCGCGATCCACGTGCTCGACGACGGCC
The DNA here is from genome assembly GCF_030511745.1 of Paraburkholderia sp. SECH4. Lineage (NCBI taxonomy): Bacteria > Pseudomonadati > Pseudomonadota > Betaproteobacteria > Burkholderiales > Burkholderiaceae > Paraburkholderia > Paraburkholderia sp. SECH4. Next base: position 15,092 of record NZ_JALOCP010000061.1, on the reverse strand, counting down.
GCCGTCCCGAGTTCAAGGCGTTCTGCGAGGAAGTCGGCGTCAACTGGACGATCCGCACGCACAACCGCCACGCGAAGGCCGGCAACATCAATGAAGCCCTGAAGATCACCCAGGGCGAGTACCTCGCGATCTTCGACTGCGATCACATTCCGACCCGCTCGTTCCTGCAGATCGGCCTCGGCTGGTTCCTGCGCGACAAGCTGCTGTCGATGCTGCAGACGCCGCACCACTTCTTCTCCGCCGATCCGTTCGAACGCAATCTCGGCACCTTCCGCAAGGTGCCGAACGAAGGCGAACTGTTTTACGGCCTCGTGCAGGACGGCAACGATCTGTGGAACGCGACCTTCTTCTGCGGCTCGTGCGCGTTGCTGCGCCGGACCATGGTCGAAGAGATCGGCGGCATCGCCGTAGAAACGGTGACCGAAGACGCGCACACCGCGTTGAAGCTGCACCGCCTCGGCTACACCACGGCCTATCTGGCGATCCCGCAGGCGGCGGGTCTTGCTACCGAAAGCCTCTCCGGCCACATCGGCCAGCGGATTCGCTGGGCGCGCGGCATGACGCAGATTTTCCGGATCGACAATCCACTCACCGGCAAGGGCCTGAAAATCGGCCAGCGGCTTTGTTATCTGAACGCGATGATGCACTTCTTCTACGGCATCCCGCGTCTGGTGTTTCTCACGGCGCCGCTGTCGTATCTGTTCTTCGGCGCGCACGTGATCGAAGCCGCCGCCAGCACGATCGCGATCTACGCACTGCCGCACATGATGCATGCGAGCATCACCAACTCGCGGATGCAGCGCTCGTTCCGCCATTCGTTCTGGGCCGAAGTTTACGAATCGGTGCTGGCGTCGTACATTACCGCCCCGACGTTGCTCGCGCTGATCAACCCGAAGCTCGGCAAGTTCAACGTGACGGCCAAGGGCGGTCAGATCGAAAAGAACTACTTCGACTGGGCGATCTCGCGGCCGTACCTGTTCCTGCTGTTGCTGAACCTGATCGGCTTCGTGGTCGGCATCGTGCACATCTATCTGAACTGGCACATTCGCAGCGTGGTGCAGACGACCATCCTGAATCTCGGCTGGACCACCTACAACATGCTGATTCTCGGCGCGAGCGTGGCCGCGGCCAGCGAGCGCCGGCAGATTCGCGCGGTGCACCGCGTGGCGATGACGATGCCGGTGATGCTGAAGTTCTCGACCGGCCGCACGCTCGCCTGCGAGACCATCGACTACTCGGAAGGCGGCGTTGGCGTGGCGCTGCCCGCGAAGATCGAAGTGCCGATGCACGAACGCGTGACCGTATCGCTGTTTCGCGGCGACGAGGAATACGCCTTCCCCGCCACCGTCGGTTTCACGGAGCCGGGCCGCGTGGGCCTGCGCTTCTCGGCGATGACGCGCGAACAGGAATACGAGTTCGTCAAGACCACGTTCGCGCGCGCCGACGCGTGGACCGGCTGGGCCGAAGGGCGTCAGCAGGACACGCCGTTGCGCGGTCTGTCGCATGTGCTGACGGTCGGCGCGCGCGGCATCGTGGGACTCTTCGAGCATCTTTATGCCGACCTTCGAAGCTCGATGAAAAGCCGTCCGGTGGACGTCAAGAAGCTAAAAACCAAAGACTGATCTATGGGCAACAGGATGGCGAAGGGACACGTCGAACGCTCGAATCACGAGCGCAATGGAATGGAAACGGAGGCGCGTCTGTCTGGACGCCCCCGCTCGCAACGACTGATGCGCGGGCTTGCCTGCTGGCTCGCGTTGCAAACCGCGTTGGCGGCGCCGCTGGCTTCGGCGGCTGAAGTGGCCGCGGCGGCCATGAGCGGCGCGAGTGCGTCGCAAACGTCGCCAGCGGCAGCGGCCCCTGGCGCGCCGGCTGCGCGCGTCGCCACCGGCGTGGGCAGTGTGCCCGCGCCGAGCGCGGCCGTCCTCTACGATCCCAACACGATCGCGCAAGCGCAACTGGCCACGCCCACGCCGGCGCTCGCCGCGTCGTCGGTGAAGGCCTTGGGGATCAAAACGCCGACCACCGCCGAACCGGGCACGCTGGTGCCGGGCGGCCGCCGTCAAACGCTCACGTTCGCCGACCTCGGCGCGCACGATCCGCTGCAACTGCGCGGCACCGACGGCCAGAACGGCGTCGCGTTCTCCGTGCGCGGCGACGAAGTGGTGACCGGCGCGATCCTGCATCTGGTCTACAGCTACTCGCCCGCGCTGCTCGCGAATATTTCCCAGCTAAAAGTGCTGGTGAACGGCGAAGTCGCCGCGACGCTGCCGGTGCCGCACGAACAGGCCGGCATGCTGGTGGCGCGCGACGTCTCGATCGATCCGCGTTTCATCACCGAATTCAACCACCTGAACGTGCAGTTGATCGGTCATTACACGACCAGTTGCGAGGACCCGGCGAATTCGTCGCTGTGGGCCACCGTCAGCAATGCGAGTTCGCTCGATCTGACCTACGCGTCGCTCGCCAGCAAGCCGGATCTCGCCGCCCTGCCGCAGCCGTTCTTCGACCGCCGCGACGTGCGCCGTCTCGAGCTGCCGTTCGTGTTCCCGCAAAAACCCGGCGCCGCGACGCTCGAAGCGGGCGGCATCGTCGCATCCTGGTTCGGCGCGCTCGCCGGCTATCGCGGCGCGGTGTTTCCGGCGCAACTCGATAACGCGCCGCTGTCGGGTAACGCCGTGGTGTTCGCGACCGACGACCAGCGCCCGGCCGGCGTGACGATTCCGGCGATTTCCGGCCCGACGATCGCGGTGGTGGATCGCGAAGCGCCGGCGCGCGGCAAGCTGCTGCTCGTGCTCGGTCGGACCGAGGCCGAACTGAAAACCGCCGCCAAAGCGCTCGGTATCGGCCAGAACACGCTCACCGGCCCGAGCGCGACGATCATGCAATTGAACGAACTCATGGCGCGTGCGCCGTACGACGCACCAAACTGGCTGCCGACTAACCGTCCGGTGCGTTTCGGCGAACTCGCCGACCCGCGCGACCTGACGGTGTCCGGCTATGACGCCGACGCCGTGCGCGTCAATCTGCGCGTGCCGCCCGATCTGTTCATGTGGCACACCCTGGGCGCGCCGATCGATCTGCGCTACCGCTATACGGTGCGTCCGCTGCGCGACCGTTCGTCGCTGAACGTCAGCGTCAATGACGGCTTCGTGCAGGCCCTGCCGATTCCGGCCGAGTCGGCCTCGGTGTTCGAGTTGGGCCATTACTTCGAGCGCGTGTTGCCGGACAAGACCGCCGAAGCGCGTCGCACTGTGCATATTCCACCGCTGCTGCTAACGCCGCGCGCCCAGGTGCGCCTGCATTTCTTCTACGACATTCCGAACACCGGCGAATGCCACGGCCGTCTGCTGGAAAACGTGGTCGGCGCCATCGATCCGAACTCGACCATCGACCTCTCGTCGTTCCCGCATTACATGGCGCTGCCCGACCTCGCGGCCTTTGCCAATAGCGGCTTCCCGTTCACACGAATGGCCGATCTCTCCGAGACCGCCGTGGTCCTGCCGAACGAGGCCGATTCGAGCGACTACAGCCTGTTTCTGCTGACCATGGGCCGCATGGGGGCATCGACGGGTTATCCGGTGAACGGCGTCACCGTCGGCACGGCCGACGACGTCGACAAGTACGCCAGCAAGGACCTGCTGATTTTCGGCGCGCCGGGCAAGCAACCGCTGCTGCAGCGTTGGGCCAAGTCGATGCCGTTCTCCAGCGACGGCGATTCGCGCACCTTCTCGCTCTCGGACGTGGCCTTCAAACTCGAGGACTGGTGGCATGGCGAACGCGGTGTCGAACGCTCGCCGGCACGCGCCGATCTGACGCTCGTGAGTTCGAACGGCGATGCGCTCCTGACCGGTTTCGAATCGCCGCTGCAGAAGAACCGCAGCGCCGTCGCGCTGGTGAGCGCGGCCGGCCAGTCGGACGCCGATCTGTCCGCCGCCCTGCTCGACGCCGACGTGCTTCAGGAGATTCAAGGCGCGATGGCCGTGATCCATGGCCGCACCGTCACGATCACGTCGAACGGCGAAGCGTACTATGTCGGCCATTTGTCGCCGCAGGAGTATCTGCGCTGGGCGCTGTCGTCGCATCCGCTGTTGCTGATGCTGGGTGGCGTGCTCGCCGCGCTGATCATCGCGGGTCTCTTCTACCGGACGCTGCGCTCGATCGCCGCGCGCCGCCTAAAGGACTGATAGGACTGGTATGCGGGTTCGAAACAATAAGACACGTGTGGCGCTGACGCTCGGGCTTGGCTTCGGCCTTGTCCTTGCGGCGGCCACGTGTTTTGCCAATATCACGAAGGTGGCCCAGACCACTTCGACGCCCGGCCAGACGGGCCCGTGTAACACCGACTGGCCGGCGTACCGCATCTTCGTCGAACACTTCGTGCAGGCCGATGGCCGCGTGATCGACTACTCCTCGCCGCAACTGAAGACCACCTCCGAGGGCCAGTCGTACGGCCTGTTCTTCGCGCTGGTCGCGAACGACCGCGCGACCTTCGACCGGCTCCTGAACTGGACTCGCACCAATCTCGCGGGTAATCAGTTCGATCCGCAAAACGTGCGGCTGCCGTCGTGGCTCTGGGGCAAGAAGCCGGATGGCTCGTTCGGCGTGCTCGATCAGAATTCCGCATCCGACTCCGATCTGTGGATCGCCTACGATCTGCTGCAAGCCGGCCGCCTGTGGCATGAGGCGAGTTATACGCAACTCGGCCAGGCGCTCGCCGCGCAGATCGCGCGCCAGGAAATGACCACGCTGCCGGGCGTCGGCCCGATGCTGCTGCCCGGTCCGCAGGGCTTCAAAAATGGTGGCGTGACGCGTCTGAATCCGAGCTACCTGCCCTTGCCGGTGCTGCGCGCGCTCGCCAAAGACATGCCGAACGGCCCGTGGGCCAAGCTCGCCGACAGCACCTACAAGCTGATCAAGACCACGGCGCCGCAAGGCTTCGCGCCCGACTGGGCCGCGTGGCAGAACGGCCAGTTCGTGGTCGATCCGAAAGAAGGCGACACCGGCAGCTATGACGCGATCCGTGTCTATCTGTGGGCCGGACTCACCTCGCCCGCCGATCCGCTCGCCAAACCCTGGCTCGCGGCCCTCGGCGGCATGCGCGCGAAGGTTGCGCAAAGCGGCATTCCGCCCGAGAAGGTTTCGTCGACCACGGGTACGGCGAGCGGCGAAGGACCGTTGAGCTACTGGGGCGCGCTCGCGCCGTACTTCAAGGCGCTCGACGACGAGCGCGGCCTCGGTCTCGCGCGCACCCATCTCGCCGTGCTCGACACCAATGTGCCGGGCCGCGAACCGGTTTATTACGATCGTGTGCTGGGCTTGTTCGGCACCGGATTCATCGACGGCCGCTATCGTTTCGACGAAGCCGGCCGTCTCGTGCCGAGTTGGAGAAATGCATGCGATTGAGCGCCCTCGCGTTTTCATTGCGGTTCGCGCTGAGCCTCACGGCCGTCTGCTGCGTAGCGACGGCTTCGCCTGACGCATTGGCGCAGACGTCGAAAGATCCCTTGAACGTACTGATCGATCAGGGCAAGTACTGGCAATCGCATCATCGTGGTGACTTGGCCGAGCAGGCGTGGCAGAAAGTGTTGCGCATCGACCCGAAGCAACCCGATGCGCTCTACGGCATGGGCATGGTGCTCGCCGACCGCAAGGACGGCGCGGGCGCGCAGCAATATCTGGCACGTCTGAAAGCGGTCGCGCCGAACTATCCGAACCTGGACGAACTGGGTCGGCGCCTCGGCGAATCGAGTCTGCGTGACCAGACTGTCAACGACGCGCGGCGGCTCGCGCAAAGCGGTCAAAGCGCGAGCGCGGTAGAGGAGTATCAGCGCGCGTTGAACGGCAAGCCGGCCACGCCCGCACTGCAACTCGAGTATTACCAGGCGCTGTCGGCCACGCCGCAAGGCTGGGACCAGGCGCGCCGCGGCCTCGAACAACTCGCACGCGACAACCCCGACGACCCGCGCTACGCCCTCGCCTACGCACAGCATCTGACGTATCGCGATACGACGCGCCGCGACGGTATCGCGCGGCTGCAGAAGCTTGCCGGCGACAGCACCGTCGGCGCGTCGGCGAAAAAGAGCTGGCGGCAGGCGCTGTTGTGGCTCGACGCACGGCCCTCGGACGCCGCACTGTACGAAGCGTATCTGCAAGGTGCAACCGACGACGCCGCGGTCAAGGCGCGCTTCGAGTCGATGGTTCAGCAGGACAAGGTGGCCCGCGATCGTGCCCAGGAAAATGCCGCCGTCGACGCCCGTGGCCGCACCATCGCCGACGGTTTCGCCGCGCTCGATCGGGGCGACCTCGGCACGGCGCGCGCGAAGTTTTCGTCAGTACTGGCAAATAGTCCGAACGATACCGACGCGCTCGGCGGCATGGGTATCGCCGCGTTGAAGCAGGAAAAATTCGCCGAAGCCCGCAACTATCTGGAGCGCGCGTCGCGCAACGGCAATCCTGCGCGCTGGAAAACCGCGCTCGATAGCGCGACCTACTGGACCTATACCAGCGACGCCATCGGCGCGCGCAGCAACGGCGAATTGGCGAAGGCGAAGTCGCTGTTCGAACGCGCGATCGCGCTGAATCCGTCCGACGTCACCGCGCAGGTGCTGCTCGGCGAGATGCTGCTTTCGAACGGCGACCCGGTCGGCGCGGAACAGGCCTACCGGATGGCACTGCGCCGCCAGGCCGACAATCCCGATGCGATTCGCGGCCTCGTCGGTTCGCTCGCCGCGCAAGGCCGTGGCGACGAAGCGCTGCAATTCGCCAATCAACTGAACAGCGAACAACAATCGAAGGCCGGCGGCATCAACCGGCTGCGTGGCGAAGCGCAGGCCGCGCAGGCACGCGCGGCCGAAGCGCGCGGCGATCTCGGCAGCGCGCGCAGCCTGTTCGAAGACGCCCTGTTGAACGATCCTGACGATCCCTGGTTGCGCCTCGACCTCGCGCGTATTTACGTGCGCCAGGGCGCGGTTGCGAATGCCCGCAGCATGATGGACGGTCTCCTCGCCGCGCATCCCGACATGACCGACGCGCTCTACGCGAGCGCGTTGCTGTCGGCGGAAACGCAGGACTGGACGGCCGGTCTCGCGCAACTCGAACGGATTCCGGCCGCGCAACGCACCGACGCAATGACCACTTTGCAGCATCGCTTGTGGGTGCATCAGCAGGCCGATCTCGCGACGCGGATGGCGCGCAACGGCCAGTCGCAACAAGCGCTGGCGACGTTGCACACCGCCGAACCGGTCGCCGGCAACAACCCCGAACTGATCGGCGTGATCGCTGCCGCGTATCAACAGGCCGGCGACCCGAATCGCGCGTTGGGCCTCGTGCGCAGCGCGATGAACGCGGCGCCTGGCAACACCGATTTGCTGCTGCAATACGCGGGCATTCTCTCCGCCACGCAACAGGAAGCCGAACTCGGTATGGTGATGCGGCGGCTCGCATCGATGCAACTGACGCCGCAGCAGCGCACGGATTTTGGCAATCTGAATCTGGGGATCGTCATCAAGCAATGCGACGCGGTGCGTCAGCGCGGCGATCTCGCCAGCGCCTACGACGTGATCGCGCCGTGGCTGGCGGCGATGCCCGACAATCCCGATCTGCAAGCCGCCCTCGGCCGCCTCTATTCGAGCGCCGGCGACGATCGCAATGCGCTCGCCAGTTACCGCGTCGCGTTGCAACGCAAGCCCGACGACCTGAACCTGCTGCAAGCGACGATCTCTGCGGCGGCCGGCGCGAGGCAGTTCAGCTACGCCGAATCGCTCGCCAACCAGGCTCTTGCAGCGGCGCCGAGCGACCCCGGCGTGCTGGCGACGGTCGGCCGGATGTATCGCGCCGAAGGCAAGCTGTCGCTCGCGTCGACTTATCTGCAACGCTCGCTAATCGCGGCCAATACGCCGCTGATGGCCAACGCGCCGCGCGCCAATGCGCCAAGCAACGTGCCGCGCGGCTGGGAAGTCGCGATGCGCCGGATCGGCGCGACGCCGTTGCCGGGCGTCAATCCCTTCGAAGGTAAAACCGCAACGATCTCGCCGACCGACGCCGACAACGCCGCGCTCGCAGGTGGCGGCTTCAATGCCGCGCGTGCATCGCTCCCGTACTCGCAGTCCTCCTTGCCGTCCCAGACCGTGCCGAACTATCCGCCGCCCTCGCAGCCCGCGCCGTACGTTGCGCCTTATACGGCGCCTGCACAGCCGTATGTGCCCAACGCCACGCCCACCGCCGTTCCCTATAACGCGCCACGTCCCGGCACCAACGCGGATGGCTACGGCCAGGAGACCAACGGGTCGAGCCAGTCGGGCGCGCCGTTGCAGCCGTACCCGGGTCAAGGCCAGGCGCAGATGCAGCCGATGCAGCAAGCTCCGCAACAGCAGTACAACCCGGCGTATCCGCAGCAGGCGCCTTATCCGCAGCAAGCCGGCTATCCGCAACAAGGTGGATATCCTCAACAGGCGCAATATCAGCAGCAGGCGCCCTATCCGCAGCAGCCGGACGGCTATGCGACCACGCCGTGGCCGATGTCGCCTGCGGCACGCGAAGCGCAGGCCAATGCCGGTTCGATGCAACAGCCGCGTTACTCAGGCTCGGCCACGAGCACGAAACGCACGACCAGCAAGAAGCAAAGCGCGTCGAAGAGCAACCACAACGCGCAAGCCTATGCGCAGGCGCCGTATGGGCAGCAACAAGCTTATCCCCAGCAGCAACAGCCCTATTACGGCCAGCAGCCTTATCCGCAGCAGCAGGGTTACGCACAGCAAGGTTACGCGCAGCAGCCTTACCAGCCGGTGCCGCCGCAACAGGCCTACGGTCAGCAGCCCTATCAGCCGTACCCGAATCAGGGCTCGGGTTATTACGCGCAACAACAGCAGCCGTATATTCCGCAACCGCCGACCGGTTACGCGCAGGCGTATTACCCTCAACAACCCGGCGCGAACGGTAACGGCGGCAACTACACGCAACCGAATGTCGCCAACACGCAGACGCTCGGGGTGGCCGAAGAGCTGGCGCAGGTCAATCGCGAGCAGGCGAGCACCGTGTCGGGCGGGATCGTGTTCCGCAACCGCACGGGCGAGGACGGTCTGTCGACGCTGACGGATATTGAAGCGCCGATTCAGGGGCGCATCAAGGCCGGCAACGGCCACATCGTTGTGACGGCGACGCCGGTTACGCTCGATGCCGGCACTGCCACGGGCAATCTGTCGACGCTCGCGCGATTCGGCGCGGGACTGTCCAATAGCACGTCTGCGAATGCGGCGATTGCGGGCAACAACACCTATGGCAGCCAGACCGCCAGTGGCGTGGGCTTGTCACTCGGTTACGAAGGCCGCAGCATCAGCGGCGATGTTGGCGTGACGCCGCTCGGTTTCCCCGAGAAGACTATTGTGGGGGGCGCGCAATACAACGGCGCCATTACGGACAAAGTGTCGTATTCGCTGGCGGTCGCGCGCCGCGCGGTGACGGACAGCCTGCTGTCGTATGCTGGTGCGCGCGATTCGGGCTCCGGCCTCGAGTGGGGCGGCGTCACCTCCAACGGCGGCCTCGCCAGCCTTGCATGGGATGACGGCACCAGCGGCCTGTATGTGAACGCCGCGTACCAGCACTACATGGGCTATCACGTCGCAAGCAATAACGCATACAAAGGCGGCGGCGGTATCTACACGCGTCTGTTGAAGGATGCCGATCAGACGCTGACTATCGGTGTGAACACGACGCTGATGACCTATAACAGGAACCTGTCGTACTTCACGTATGGTCAGGGCGGGTACTTCAGTCCGCAGCAGTACATGATCCTGAATTTGCCGGTGGAGTGGACTGGGCGCAATGGTCTGTTTACTTATGACATGAAGGGGTCGATCGGCGTGCAGCATTATCGGCAGGATCAGTCGAATTACTTCCCGATCGATCCTCAGCTCCAGAGTAATGCGGCGAAGCAAGCGAATTTCATCGGCACGGGCGTGGATAGCAATGCGGTTTATCCTGGGCAGAGTAAGACGGGGGTTTCTTATTCGCTTAGCGCTGTGGGGGAGTATCAACTGGCTCCGCAGTTGGCGTTTGGGGCGACTGCGTCGCTCGGCAATGCTTATGAGTATCGTGAGTGGCTCGCAGCCGTTTATGTGCGGTATAGCTTTAGCAAGCAGACGGGGTTGCAGCCGTTTCCGCCTACGCCGGTCAGTTCGCCTTATTTGTCGTTGTCGAACTAGGGTTTTTGCCTGCGTAGCGCTTTTGTCAGTGTTCTTATGGTGTTGGCCTTTCCTTGAATTGTTAGTGGTCTATTAGCGTTGCCCCTGTGCGGGGCGGCACCTACTTCTCTTTGCCGGCTGCAAAGAGAAGTAGGCAAGAGAAAGCAGCTCAAACCGCTCATGCTAAGTGGGCGCCGTGGTCTGCTGCGGGTAGTGGTGCATCTGGAATCTGTGTTCGTGCACCTGCATACGTCAGTGACAAGGGCGTCATACTTCCGGCGACGCTGCGCGCGCCGAAGAGTACTTCTTAAAACCACCCGCTACGTTTTGACGCTTGCGTCTCGCCACCGGACCGTGGCTCGTCATTGCACCACCGCAGCGGCAGCGGCAGCGGCAGCCGCAGCCGCAGCCGCAGCCGTGACCGTGACCGCGACCGTGACCGTGATTGCGGGGCACCGACAAATCATTTGAGGTAGGGGTTCCCGGGTGAATGCAGAGGTGCGTCGCCGAGGCGAAGCCGATGGCTCCCACCGCGCTCAACCGAAGCCGGTGGTTTCCCTAGCAGACCCGTCCGCGACGCACGCAGTGCGGAGTGGGAGCTGATGAGTCCTTTGTCACTAACGCGGAATGTGCGAGAACACGGATTCCAGATGCGCCACTACCCGCAGAAAACCACGGTGCCCGCTTAGCATGAGCGGTTTGAGCTGCTTTCTCTTGCCTACTTCTCTTTGCAGCCGGCAAAGAGAAGTAGGTGCCGCCCCGCACAGGGGCAACGCTAATAGACCACTAACAATTCAAGGAAAGGCCAACACCCCAGGCACACAGACAACAAGCGCCGCGCAGGCAACCAGCTCAAGAACAGGCCCCCCATTAAAAAAACGCAAACCAAAAGACAGACAAAAAGCCGCCCTTCTTTCCGCTATTCAACACCCCGCCTGCACAAGCCAGGTAAAAGTTCCCAACCCCTCCGCATACATCGGTTCGGCTAAACCCGCAAAGCCCTCTAGAGAGGGTCCCCACCCAACCGTTGTGACCTACAATTATTCCTGCCGCGTGGCCGCTTCGCGCCCGCTGTGCACGGCAGAAGATTCATCCCGCCTCCTGCTGAACATTCACGCGCCCCAGGCGCGCCGGCAGAGTGGGGACACACTCATTGACGTGACCTCTGTGGAGCGCAGCTATGCCATTTCCGGCACAAGACCATGGCTGCCCCGGCTGGAACGGGGAAATGGCGCGACGCATCAGCGAATTCGACTGGGCCGCCACCGACCTCGGCGCGATAGAAAACTGGCAGCGCAGTCTGACAGCCACCGTCCAGATGCTGCTCGCCTCACCCGTGCCCCTGGTACTTCTATGGGGCAAACCCGGCTACATGATCTACAACGACGCCTACGCGATATTCGCGGGCGGACGGCATCCGTATCTGCTCGGCTGTCCAGTCGAACACGGCTGGCCGGAGGTCGCCGATTTCAACCGTCATGTGATGACGACATGTCTTGCCGGCGGCACCCTGTCGTATCGCGACAAGGAACTGGTCCTGCTGCGCGACGGCAAGCCCGAAGACGTCTGGATGGACCTCTACTACAGCCCGGTCGCCGACGACAGCGGCGCACCCGCGGGCGTCCTCGCGATGGTCGTCGAAACCACCACGCGCGTCCTGACCGAACGCTGGCGGCAACATGCCGAGGCTGAACTGCGCGAAACCAACGAACGGCTGCAACTCGCGCTCAATACCGGCGCGGTGCTCGGTACATGGGTGCTCGATGCGCGCACCGGCACCCTCACCGGTGACGAACGTTTCGCGCGCACCTTTTCGTTTCCGTTGGAAGAGGCCGCGAAAGGGCTTGAACGCAATGCCGCGACACAAGTGATCCATCCTGACGACCAGCCGCTCAACGACCGCCTGACGGTCGAAGCGATGCGCACCGGCCAGCCGTTTCGCGCCGAATACCGGATTCGCCGCCCCGATGGCGATTACATGTGGGTGCAGGCAAACGGCCAGTGCGAGTTCGACGAACAGGGGGAGCCGACGCGCTTTCCCGGCGTGCTGATCGACATCCACGAACGCAAGATCGCCGAACAATCGCTGCGCCAGTTGACCGAAACGCTCGAACAACGCGTCGCCGATGAAGTCGCCGCACGGGCGCTCGCCGAAGAACAGTTGCGCCAGGCCCAGAAGATGGAAGCGATCGGCAGCCTCACAGGCGGGGTCGCGCACGACTTCAACAATGTGCTGCAAGTGATCAACGGCAATCTGCAGATGCTCGCGGCCGACGCCGGCGAGAGTCCGACCACGCTGCGGCGTTTGTCCGCCGCAACGGATGCCGTCAAACGCGGCGCAAAACTGGCCGCGCATCTGCTCGCCTTCGCGCGCCGTCAGCCGCTCTCGCCTACCGTGCTGAATCCGTGCCGCCTGCTCGCCGGCATGAGCGAGATGCTGCACCGAGCGCTCGGCGAGACCGTGAAGATCGAAACGGTGTTGAGCGACGACCTGTGGAATGTGCAGGCCGATCGCAATCAACTCGAAAACGCCCTGCTCAATCTCGCGATCAATGCACGCGACGCGATGCAAGCCGACGGCACGCTCACCGTTCGCGCGACAAACCGCGTGCTGGACCATGCGTTTTGCCGCGGCAAGCCGGAACTCTCGCCAGGCGAGTACGTAGTGTTCTCAGTAAACGACACGGGCACCGGCATGAAGCCCGAAATCCTGGAGCGCGTGTTCGAACCGTTCTTCACGACCAAGCCCGACGGCCACGGCACCGGCCTGGGCTTAAGCATGGTGTTCGGCTTCGTCAGGCAAAGCGGCGGCCATACGGTGATCGACAGTAAAGTGGGGCACGGCACGACCGTCTCGCTGTTTTTCCCGCGCTGCTGCGAGCCGGAAACCGTCGAAACCGTCGATCAGACCTCGGCGCCGGTGGGCGGCGGCGAAACGATTCTGGTGGTCGAAGACGATGCGGATGTGCGTCTGACCGCCGTCGAAATGCTCGCGCAACTCGGCTATAAAGTCCTCACTGCATCGAGTGGCGACGCGGCGCTCGAATTCATCGACAGCGACGTGCCAATCGATCTGCTGTTTACCGATGTCGTGATGCCCGGCCAGGTGAAAAGCGTGGAACTGGCGCAGCGTGCGGCGGCACGCTCGCCCACGGTGCCGACGCTCTTCACCTCGGGCTATACGCGCGACGAGATCGTCCATCACGGCAAGCTCGACGCCGGCATCACGCTGCTGTCCAAGCCTTACCGGCGCGACGACCTCGCGCGCAAGGTGCGCAGCGTGCTGCGCGGCGCCGGCGGCGCCAGCGTGAGTGACGGGCAGATTTCCCCCTGCGTACCGCGCACGGTCTACGATCCGGCCAGTGCAGCCGAAGCGTCCAACCCGCGCGAAAGCCTGCACGCGCCGGCCCCTTCGGGTGAAAAATCGCTCGCGCACGCCCCGGCGAATTCGCTGGCGGATTGCCTGGCAAGTCCGTCGTCGCACCCGCCCGGCACGCCGGCCCGCGTGCTGCTGGTCGAAGACGACGCCGATTCGCGCGACGCCCTCTGCGATCTGCTCGGTGCGCTGGGTCTCGACTGCACCGCGGTCGGGAGCGCCGAAGAAGCGCTGCCGCTCGTGCCCGCGCAACGTTTCGACGTCCTATTCACGGACCTGACCTTGCCCGGCATGTCCGGCGACAACCTGGCGCGCGCGGTGCTGAGTCGGCAGCCTGACATCCGCGTGTTGCTGGTGTCAGGTTATGGAGAGAACGCCGAGATCGGCGACACCATCCCGGGCGCACGGCAGCTCGGCAAGCCGCTCGATATCTCGCAGTTGCGGCGTGAACTCGCGGAGTGGCTCGATCACACGGAGGCGGCTTCCTAGGCTCGCCTACACCCGGCAACCAACACGACTCCGCCAATGGACATCCGCTGCGGCACCGCTGGCTGGACCGACAAAACGCTGATCGCCTGCAAGCGGTTTTACCCGCCCGGCAGCAGCAGCGCTGAAGCCCGGCTGCGCTTTTACGCATCGCAGTTTCCACTGGTCGAAGTCGATTCGGCCTACTACGCGATGCCGTCGGCAAGCAACGCGCAGTTGTGGACCGAACGCACGCCGGAAGGCTTCACGTTCAACTTCAAGGCGTTTCGGCTTTTTACCGGGCATCAGACTTCGCCCGACGTCCTGCCGAGAGACATTGCAATGGCGCTGCCGGAAGGCATCACGGGTCCGCGCAAGAAAAACGTTTATTACCGTGACATACCCGCCGAGATCCTCGACGAACTGTGGCGGCGCTATCTGGAAGCACTGGAGCCGTTGCGCGTGACCGGCCGGCTCGGCGCGGTGCTGTTCCAGTTCGCGCCGTGGATCACGCGGGCGCCGGACGGTCTCGCGCTCGTGGAAGAATGCCGGGCGCGCATGGCGGGCTACATGATGGCCGCCGAGTTTCGCAATCAGTCCTGGTTCGACGATCAGCACGCGCCATGGACGCTCAACTTTCTGCGCGAGCGCAGCCTCGTCCACGTGATCGTCGACGCACCGCCGGATGTGACGACCCGCGTGCACACCATCTGGGAAGCAACCCATCCTCAACTCGCGATGGTGCGTCTGCACGGCCGCAATACGCAGGCATGGAGCGCAACGGGTGCGGCGAGCGCGGCCGATCGCTTCGACTACGACTACAGCGACGACGAGCTGACCGGACTGGCCCCCTCGATCCGCGCAATCGCGACCCGGGCGGGCCGCACCCACGTCATCTTCAACAACTGCTTCGAGGACCAGGGGCAGCGCAACGCGCGGACGCTAATGAGCATTCTGGGGGCGGAGGCGAACCCGCCATGAAACGTTTCGATGGCCGGCTGCAAAGGCAGCAACCGGCCCAGAGTGTGTCAAAACGCACAGCCGGCGGAAATTTGAGGGCGCGCTGGCTC
>NZ_JALOCP010000060.1:0-34085 GCF_030511745.1 Paraburkholderia sp. SECH4 | reverse complement strand
GATTCACTGATCACGTTCAACCGGAATCCGTGATCACGTTCGCCGAAATACGCAACCAGCGGGTAAGCCTGAGACAGAGGACCTGAGACCGAAGACGCTTTGGCCGCTCGCGCTGGTTGAGTCGGCCGGCGTGATGTATATGGTCGCGCAAGACCCTTCCTTCGAGCCACGCAGGGACAAGCCGAAGATTCAATGGCTGCGGAGCCTCTTCCGTCTCGACCGGATTGTGTCGGCGGCTGAATCGGGTAAATCGTTCGCCTACCCCGAAGACTTCAGTCTGCGCACCTATATCGAGGGCGAGCAGGCATTCAACTTCCTGACTGAGCCAGCGGTACAGCTGAGTATTGCGTTTGATGGCAACGCTGGAAACCATCTCAAGGAAACGCCGATGGCGAAAGACCAGGAGTTGGAGATGCTCTCCGACGGGAGGCTCAGGGTGACGGGTACCGTCATCCCGAGCTTGAAGTTGCGCTGGTGGCTGCGCTCGTTCGGCGCGAGCGTCGAAATCCTCTCGCCTGAATCGCTACGTGAAGAGTTTGCCGCCGAATACCGCAAGCTCGGCACGCGCTACTCTCAGTAAACGGCGTCATACGTCCGGATTCCTGCAACGATGCTCGTGCCGGCAAAAAGGTTCGCGGCTACAACACTGCAGGGTCACTGAGCACGGCCGGCTTAGCTCCGGCCCTTAGGAGCCGGATACGATTTGATGCGCCCGACTTTGGGGTAGCTGGCTCGCGGGAGTTCAAGTTTCGGCGCGGGCGGCATCCACGGCTTCTTCTCCGACGACGCGGCGGCCCCGACCACATCGAGGAAGACCCCGGTCACTCTCTTGTGATACGCCTTCTGCCGGATGTACGCCACCTGGATAACGCACGGTACGGTTACGCGGTACGCGGCACTCGCTAGCGCTACCACGCCGAAGACCAATGCCAGTGGAATGAAGGCCGTGCCCAGAGCGAGGCCGCCTGCAATTGTCGGCGCGAGCCCCGCCTTTGCGCCCACGGCAATCCCCCGACCAAGAACTGACGTTGCCGTGCTGTCGGCGACGAAAGCGGCAACATTCAAGCGAACATCCCCGTGCAGGGGGGCTTCGCGCAGCGCGCTGGCGACTTCGGCACGCGTCGTTCCTGGCAAATCCCCCAGCCCGACATCCGAGAGAGTGGACCGACGCTGTGCATCGGACATGCCATCGAGGGCATCCAGTAGCAACCTGCGAAGAATCTGGGCCTCCACGTACGGCACACTTTCCGACCCGTGGACATCCAGCTTCAGATGCTTTGCAGCATCGCCGACGATTTCATGGTACGAAGCGCCCTCTCCGCCACGCATCGTATTGGCGACACTGTTGCCGCCGAACAACCTAATTTCGTCGGCCATGAGATTGCGGTCACTGTGCCCATACACCCCCGCGCTTCTGCACGCCAAAAGCTGCTGACAGCAAACCGTGGAGAGGGTGCTACGCCCCTTGCCGCTATCGGTGAGGTGGTCGACCAGGATATCAAGGTCTTCGTTGTCTGCAACCTGCAGGACAGCGCTCAGGCTCCAGGATTTTTCGTCAAATTCGTCGGTCATGTGTTCCTCGGTTTGTCTTCTTATTGACCCGTCTCGGGCTTACATTTGGTTAACGGCGCTTGGCGCCGGCACTTGAGTCACAGACATTCGAACAGCGCGCTTGGACGCTCAGTCACTCTAGCGAGAGTGAACAAAGATACCCGGCGATGCGGACAGCTTGTGTCCCGATGAGCGGGAAGAATGGCCCTGTTGCGACCCAACAGGTATGGAAAATTCGAATGAAGTCAACGATAGCAGGAACCGCGATTATGACGAGTCCCTACACCTCAAAGAACATCGACGAAGCAATCGTGCATCTCGAGCGCGTACTGGCAATAGACGGCGCGACGAGGGTACTCGGACAGCACTATTGGCAAACGAGAGTAACGCAGATTGGTGCAACGTCTGGCCTGACACCCGGACAGCGCGCACGTGTTGCCCGTTTGCCGAAACTACTGGAAAGCGCAACTGAAGCGCAGTGTCAGAAATGAGCCGCCGTCGACCTAGCGTGGTCAGCCACGGCCGGCGCCGGGGCAAAAGTGGTTTTTGCAAGTCTGCAGCACAGACTCAAAACAAAGAGGCGCACCCTCGACGTTGCCGGGGGTGCACCTTTTTCATGATTGCTTCGAAGCCAGGGTCAGCTTAGAACGCAGACGCTACGAGCGCCGTCGACGGAGCAGGTTTCTGCGGCATCGGATTGCCGCACTCAGAGCAGAACTTCGCCTCAGACGCGTTAATTTTGGTGCACTTGCTGCATTGGCATTCGAGCGCCCGGCGCATGGCCTTCTGCCGGATATGCGCAATCTGAATTACGCAGGGTACGGTAACGCGGTAGGCAGCGCTAGCGAGTTCCGCGATGGTCCAGATGCTCGAGAGAGCCATCCCGAAGGGCCCAAGAAACAACCCCGCGCTCCGGGAAGCGACCACGTTCATGCCCAGCGGCAACCCTCGACCAATAAGGGTTGCGGCCATGGCGTTGGCCACAGCCACCGACATGACGTACGCGCGGGTGGCCGGAAACCCAGCCGAATCTGCTGCGGTCCTCGCATCCCCGAACGTTCCCATATCCGCTGTGAACTGCTGCCGTTCCTCTGGCGTCATCTTGCTCACGGCGTCGTAATACAGCTTCGAGAGGATTGCTTCCTCAACGGTCGCGACGTCCGCGCCTTTGGCGTAAGTTGCCCTCAGGTGGGTTCCCACATCGCCGACCAGTTCGGTGTAGGACACACCTTTGCCGCCACGGAACATGTTGGCAATCGAGTTGCCACCAAAAAGCAGTATTTCGCTGGCAATCGCGCCGCGGTCGGCCGCCCGGTAATGGCGAGCACTCTTGCAGGCGACGAATCGCTCGCGCACATCCTTCGCGAGTGCCACGCGCCCCGCGCCGTTATCCGTGATGTAGTCAACAAGCGCGTCGAGGTCATCAACGTCGGCGGCCTGCAACAGCGCCGCGAGGTCCCCTGAGTCCTTCAGAAATGCAGTATCCATTTAAACCCCTGTTCCTTGATGCGCGCGCAACGTGCGCGATGCTATGTCCTGTACGCCGGCACGCGGCTGGCGTCAGAGCAGGTTGGCCGGTACTACGCTGCTGCGGTCTGCTGCCTGAATATCTCAACAACCACCGCCAGGAGCGCCGCGACTAGAAAGCAGACAAATGCCGCGGCAAGCGCCGTGCCGAGTAACGTGCCCAGAACCTCGAGGCAGCCATAGAGCGCAGTCGTGAGCGCTGTCCAAAAAATCGTCATGCAAGCATGTCTCCGTTAGGTAACGACCGCGCTCACGGCCCCGTCATGAAGGCGTCCAAGTCTGAACTGGTCCTGATGAGAAGCGACTCACTCACGCCATGTGCACGAGCAAGCGTGAGGCTCGCTTCAAGCAGACGCGTGTTGGCGGACAGGTCGAACGCGGCAACGGTCAGGTCGCCCAGCCGGTTGAACTCTTCCTCCAACAACTGGAGGACTTTGCGAACCTCTTCGTCGAGTGCAGCCACGATGCGGCTCATGCGCTCGGCAAGCCGGTCGGTGACTTCGCGAGCCTTGTTGCCGATGAAGGTCGAAATGAACTTGCCTGCGATGGAACCCAGAACTGCGCCAAGCACGGGTACCGGAATGAGCGCCTGGCCGGCTGCCGTACAAAGACCCACGACGGCTGCATCACTGCACACGAACATACCGTTGTCGATGAACGCGTCGAGCGAAATCTTCCCCGCATGGTAATCCGCGACAAGCGAAGCCATACCCTTGGCCGCAGTGACGAAGGCGCCGGCGAACGGCGCCGACATTTCCGCACAGTTGGTCAACGCGTAGATGGCGCCACCCGCGATTGCCCCGCCCGCGGCACCCTTAACGGTGGATAGGCCGACTTCCTCCCAGTCCTCAAGGGTAAAGTCCCCGGCGAAGATGTTTTTTCCTTCCTGATACTTCTTCCACACCTTCGTGGTCAGGCTGACAGCTGCGCCAACCGCCGCGGCGCCGGCCGCTGCCTTCACGCCCTCCGCAATCGACGGCTCGTGCTCAAGGCGAATCTGGTCCTTCAGCACCTCGTTCTGCTGCTTGAGGTCCTGCTCGTGATGGCTGACAGTTTCGTCCACCTTGCCAAGCTGAACCTCACTGTATGTCGACACGGAGGGTTGTACGGCCTCGGCGAAGGGCTTGCCGCTAGCGAACTCGATTTGCGCAACCTTTTCGTGAATGGCGCGCACGGTCTTATCGCTGAGCTCGCCCGTATTACCCTTGAGGACCTCGAGAATCTGGGCGTGCTGGTCCTTGGGGATGTGATAAAAACCGTCCTTGCCGAAGTCCTTGTACATGTCCATGTGCTCAAGGACGTGCTTCAGGCCATTATTAGCGCCGTTGATGAACTTCGACTGAACGTCGATACCGTCGATGCTGTAGTCCATCGGCGCCGTGCGCCCAACACCGTCGAACGTCGCGCCGGGTGACACCTGCGCAAGAAAATCGCGTGCGCGGCGCACGCCGACTTCAACCTGCTCAGCTATTTCGCCGTGTTTCGTGTCCATGCGGCCGAGAATCTTGCTTGGGTCGCCGATGAACCTGCGCAATGTATCCATGGCTTCCAGCGCGTTGTCGAACGCCTTGTCCTGGGCAGCCTGCAATACGGCCTCGGAAGCCGCGCGCGCGCTGTTTAGGCCACCGACCAAAATGCCCGCGGCCTGGTCGGCCATAGCAGACGTGTCGGGAGGCTCAGACGCCGCGTGCAATGTAGCGCTTCCCGCAACTCCGGCAGTAGAGTCGATAGTCATGTCTGGCCTTACGAAGCGTTCGACAGAATGGTCTTGTTCAGCAACGTCGACAGCGACCGCACGTGGTTGATGAGTGCGCCCAGCGCTTCCTTGCTTTCCGCGGAAAACTGGCCATAGTCTGCCGGCGCTGTTTGCTGGAGCTTGCCGAGCAGCGACTTCATGCCGATGGTGTGGGTAAGCGTCAGATTCTTGAGACCCTCGATTTCGCCCGCGGCTACCCTCAGCGAGGCAATGCCCTTCTCGATGGGTATCCGCCGGTCATGTGCGTCTGTCGCAACCTTCGCGTTCGCGCGCGACACGAAGATGCCACCGCCAACTACAGCGGCTCCGGCCAGGGTCCAGCCAATGGGGCCAGCCAATGCAAGCAGTGCACTGCCTGCCGACATCCCGCCACCGCCTGCGGCCAGTGCCCCACCACCCAACCATGCGAGTGCGGCGTTCGTTGCTGCGGCGCCAGACAGCGAGGCGATGGCCGTGCCCGTCGAAGCGGTGCCAAACGTCGTTGCAATGGCCATAGCAGCTGTCGGCGCCAGCAGTGCCGTCGAAGCACCGGCGGCCACACCCACGCCCGTGGCCGCGCCACCGGTCACGTTGATGTCGTGCATCTGCCGGTCGACTTCTGCGATGACACCTTCGAAGGTACGGTACTCGACCTTGTATTCGGCAAACGCACGGTCGAATTCTTTCGGCGTAGAAGCGAGGCTGTTGACGTAGCTCTCGACGGCGCCAATCAGCAGTTCGCTGCTATCGCGGCGCAGGTTATAGAGCGCGGTGGCAAGCCCCTGAACGTCGCCCTGGCGCCTATCGTATTCTCTGGCAGCCGCCTCGAGTTGATTGCGGGCGGTTGATGCTGCCTCTCTGTTAAGCATGTAACTCTCCGGTTTCTATTTGTCTTCCTCAACGCGTCGGCAACCCCGGGCCGGAATATCGCACTGGGTGCATACTGCGACTGCATGCTTCAATCACTTCCCGTCATCGAGACGAAAAGTAACCCTTCGGGTTATCGGCGCGGGTGGCGTCCAACTTTAGACCAATGCACAATCCTTTCCTGAGGGGCACAGGCCGAGTGCACGCGTGCCGCTTGAGGCCGGATACTGAAACCCGTTCGGGACAGTTCGTGTCCCGATGCCAACACGCCATGAAAAAAAACGCATCGTCGTCAGCCGTCAACACGCAGGACCAGGTGCGCGTACATGAGGGACAAGAAATGTCCCGCTGCGCCGTAATCATGCATACCGGTTGCCCAATCACTTCGCGCCGCCATGCGGGGGCGCGGCACGATGAGGCTCGGTTGATAACGGAAACGGGAATTGGACCTGATGCCACAGATGCACAAATATGTTCACGCGCTTGGCGACCTGACGGTGCGCGAACTAGCCGGACTTCGCATTCTCAACGAGGAGTTACAGCAGGTTGAACACTGGATTCGCGAGCATGCCGTGCGCAGTCTAATGGCGTGCGAGATGGCCACTGCTGCGCCCCCGGACATGACAGAAATGCCGGCTCGGCACTCGCAGCAGGAAGTAGCGATGACCGCTTCTGTACTCTGTATGGGTCGGACCTCGACGCTTGACCGCAGTGCGCACAACGACAAAGTCGTCGCGCGCCTGAATGCGGCAGACGTTCTGGAGCGGGATGGAAGGCATTGGTACGCGCAAGCGACGGCCTCAGACGACGCCGCCGTGCTTGGCCTGAACCCTTGCGGTCTCTTCAGTATGCTTTTCAACCAATTGAAGTGTGACTGGCTCCGGATGTTGGATGTGCGTGCGCTCAAAGTTCAGATGACCGCGGCGGCGACCCGGGACCTGGATGTCGCGCGCGCCTTACCCGGAAAAGATTACCTAGGTTGCACACGGGAGCGGACTATTGCGCGCCGCCGTGCATAACAGCGTGCGTCTGCTCGACTCGCCCTCCTAGACAGCGCGCCCAACCCGGCAGTATATGTTTCGCTGTCGTGGCTACGGCATAGTGCGGACAGTCACAGCGGCCAAAGAGAATTTGGCTCCTGGGGGGCGCCTCACAATTGCATGGCTGATTCGGTCGCGATTTGCATGTAAAGGTTAGTCTGAAGATGCCGATAAACATGGGCGTCGCTCGCGGCTAAATGCTATTCGACACGAGTGGCTCCTTGAAAGCGCAGGTCTCAGACTGATGTCGCGCATGTAACCAAATAATCTTGAGAGGTGAAAGTTGACTAAATGGAAAGTGACTTACGAGCGTGAAGGCGGGCTTTGGGGCTCAAAGATAGTCGAAGCTACATCGGCCGACGAGGCAGAATCAAAAGTGCGCTCGTTTTTTCGCGGAAATGATACTTTCCGTGGGATTGTCTCGGTGGTGGAAGCGTAACGAGACCTAGACGCGGCGCGGCCCATTTTTCTAAGGGGCATATACCATACGCGCGGCCAGGCGAGGAAGGCATCAGTCCTCTACGGCGCTTGCTGGATGTGATGACGGGCATCGGGAGGTCCACCGATGCCCGTGGGTCGCTTGCAAAAGCACTTGAACAAGCATAACGGGGACAAAGCGGTCCGGCCCGACGGGCACTATGACGGCGCGCGGACAAGACAATTGTCGCAGTTCCGCCTCTCCCTAAATTTGATTGAAAGTGTGCCCAGCACGAACATCCGCCAGCCGTTCACGCTGACTAAGCGGCTCGAGTAATCAACTCGCCGCTTACCGACCTGAAAGCCCGTGCAGTCCGGAGTAGCTACAAGGCACAGCGTCCGCCCCGTCAAACTCAGCCGAAGCTCTTTCCCTAAAGGCAAACCAACCGTAAAGACGTCAAAAATTCTTAAGTGATAACAGCAATTATCAAATGAGAAAGAACTGAGAGGTATGCGCGGAAAGTCCGCCGCCTGTCCAAAATTGAGTTCCGATTGCGGCTGAAGCGCCTAGTGGCCTGCCGCCGAGTCGCCGAAGCAACTCCGCCGCCAGGGTCCACGGCTATCATGGCCGCGGTCGGCCCAGTGCGCGCGCAGGGCTTCATTCTTGATGTGGCGGCGTTCCCGGGTTGAACCACACCGGCGGTACATCGCACGCGAAGCTCTGCGCGGTCAGCGTGTCGTCATACACCGTCCAGCCAGCCTCATCCGTCGCGAGCAGGCGTATCGGGAGGCTTATCACGGGATAGTCGCCCACGTTATAGAAGCACGGCGGCGTGAAGGAATAGTCGAGAGAGCCATCGCTGCCCGCATGTATCGTTCCCGGGACGGTCCACACGATGTCCTGTGTGTAGTTCGGCAGGTTCGCGACGCGGAGCACCACCGGGCGATTGAGCGAGAAGCCGAGGCCTGAGACTTTGACGTTGTCGGCGTTGCTGGGGGTTGGCGCACTGCCAAACTGCTCTCGGGCGGCGACCCATGCGTCGGGCGGCGGCGTGGCACAGCCCACGAAACAGGCCATCACCAGCCACGCGGCCACGGTCGCGCGCGGCGAGACAAGACTGCCGTCGGGCTTCGGGCGCAGCATTTTCCGAACGAGGCGCATGAGCATTTCCTCGGCCACCGCTTCGGCTATAGAGCGTCCAGCCGCACGTTCTGGTTATAGAGTGGCGCAATCGACAATTCAACCTGTCGCGTCGACCTACAGCGAGACGCGCTGCAGGATTCAGGGGCGGCCTGTATCTATGAAGACAAGGGAGCGGTAAAACGGCAGACAGGCCGGAACTCGAGCATTGCCTGAAGGCTCTGCGCGAAGGCGACACACTGGTCGTGTGGCGGCTGGACCAGCTGGGCCGTAACCTGCAGGACCTTGTTCGCCTCGTCGGCGACCTCGATTCGTATCAACGCCATCGCGATGCAGGCAGTAGGGGAGCGCAATGATGTCGGCCTTGTTTAGCCACATCGCCCCGACCCGAACTCACGAGGGATGGACTGAATCCAGAAACCGATGCCGGCTGACCAGGAGTGGGGGCCGACGAAGCGACGCGTGCCAGCGTTCGGGCCGGTGACGACGGGGATTAGCAGACTTCTACTATCCGACGCTATACGCTAACGATGAGCGACGCACTCTTCTCGACCCTGCGCCATGACATTCGCCAGTCCTGGTAAGCAAAAACGACAAACGAAAGCAGAGCCTGCCCTCAGGCACCGCGACGCCTGCCTGGGCGAAGGCGAGCGAAGCGAGCTGCGTTAATACGAGAAGTTCCTAGATTGAGTTTCTCTAGTTTATGGTTTGCTCGCTTCCAGCCGGCAAATACTGGCAGCATTTCCTCATTGTTCTGCTACTGGCCCAAGCCACATCGCCCCGTCTTTTAGCCACATTGCCCCGCCTTTCAGCCACATCGCCCCCGCCTCGTAGCCAGATTGCCCCACCCCGCTACGCTCAACTCCCAAGCAGCATCGTCATGCACACCATCCGGACATATACTCACTGCCGTCTATCGGGCGGCCATGGAATCCAGATGGAGTTAACCAATGCCGGACTCGCGAATCGAACTGCCAACATCGTGGCCCCAGCTTTCTCTTCCCTACGGCCCCGGGAAGAATTTCATCACCGCTCACACCCTTGCGCGCTGCGCCATCTTCAGCACACAGGCCTGGAGCCGTCTCAGTCCGCGGCCAAGGTATTCGGAGAGAACGCAACTGGCGACAACCGAAACGGGTGGAATCACGGTCTTCCAGACCGCCGGAGAGCAGCTCGACCAAGGCGACGCCGATGTCTTCTACGAACTGCTGCGACGCGTGTTCATTGAAGACGGCAACACGAGTCAAGAACACCATGTGCGCTTCAACAGGGGCGAGTTCCTGCAGGCGCTCGGCCGCGCCCGCGGGGGAACCACGGGGGAACGCCTCGACGCTTCGCTCAACCGACTCTATGAAGCCAGGTTCGAGTTCGACGTGCCCGGCCTTTACAAGGGGAAATCGAGCCTTATTCTCAGTATTTACTCACGAGCAGCCAACTCGGTGCAGCAATTCGACTACGACGTGCTGCTCGATATCACACTGGCCCGGCTCTTCCATAAGAATCAGTGGACGCTGCTTCGCCGGTGCGAGCGGAACAAGTTGAGTGACCCGCTCGCCAAGGGTATCCACGCGTACTACTCGACGCACGCGACCCCTTTTGACCTCAAGGCAGAGACTTTGCGGCGCATCATGGGAAGGGAAACCATGCAGCCGAGTAAATGGCGCGTCGTGCTCCGTACCGCACTGGAAGCGGTTCAGAAGGAAACCGGCTGGACCAGATGTACGCTCGAATACCTCGATAAAACCAGGACGTGGATGGTTGTTGTCGAAAAAGGCGTGACCGCGAAAACCTCGTCGAAGGCTACGAGCCAGAAGGTCGTCGCACCCGTCATCAACGGCCGCGCCGAGGAACAGTACGATGACATCTGAAACGAGCGCGTGCATTATGACGTGGTAATAAGCGCTGTTCTTTGCAGTCATCGGCAAGGAAGGGCGTTAGTGATTCGAAAACGCCCAACTGAGCGCCCATCCTGCAGTTCTTGGCGCTATTGCACCGGTCCGCCGTCAGCGCCGCGCTCCGTTCTCGCAAAAACCACCCCATGCATATCGGGGAACTTGCAATTGTCAGGCAGTCCAAATTTTTCATGATGTGACTGGGCGAGAGTTGTAGGGTGGTCATCTCGATGACCTCAACATATCGCAACCTCCTTCCACCGCTGACGAGTCCGCAATCTGGACGGCGTAGGCATCTCCTTGCAGCAGAACTACGCCCCAATCCTGGAACATTTTCTAACCGAAGGAAGATTGGCAGCCCCCTTAAAGCCTCTGTTATGCCTTCATACCGGTTTGTCGAGCTATACCGTTTGCGAGTCCGTTTGCCCGACTCTGGTTTTCAGGTATGAAGAGGACAAGATAATGAACGATAGAGCATACCTCGTGGCACGGTGATGCTTGATAGAATTGCCGTATTGTCCTTTCGCGTCAAGGAGTTACGGCGATGGATAATTTGCTCATACCGGTCACTCTTAATAGCTCGCAGAGACGACCAATCCGGACGGTTCGGGCAGGCAAACGGGAAAAACGTATGTCTGCTGTTTCAACTCTAACCTTCCGCGAACTCTCGGAAAAGATGCACCAGCGCGTGGCGAATGGCGAAACGCCCGCTTCCGCTCTACCTAACCTGAAATCTGCCCTTCGGGCGTTCCTGGCTACCTTCGGCGTTTCCGAAGACAGCGCTGTCGGCTCGTTGCTCCGCCGCTCGTATTACCGAAATCTTCGACTCCACGTCGAGAAATTGCAAGTCGAGGGTCGCGACAAGAGCTACATCGCAAATCGCAAAAGCTTGATGGGGAAGTGGTGCTCACTCGTAACGCATCTCGACCGCATTGAGGCAGCCGCAGCAGACTGCATGTCCCCGTTTCAGTCAACGCTGAATGAGCTGCTCACGCAAAGCCAGACGACTGTGGCAGGTCTGGCGCGAGCGGTAGGCATTTCTAAGTCGACCCTTGGCAGCTGGGTCAAAGGAGCGCTGCCGAATCCTCGCGCGGTGCCTTCGTTGAAACGGCTTGAGCGGTTCTTCGCCCTGGAGCCGAATACACTCCTAGACCCGGCATATGAGCGACGGAATTTTAAACCGCTCGAAAGCACGCCGCCGACCAAAATTCCCTATCGGGAAAGATTGGCCACTCTTTCGAAGGACATGTACCGTCTGAAGCAGGTTTCCGATTCCTTGGCTCAGGAATGGTTAAGTTTGGTCGTGCACAAAACGGAAAAGCTGCCAGACCTTCGACGATACCCGCGCGGAGTCTGGGTCACGACAGACCTAATCATCGAAAAGGAAACGGACCGCAACTGGTACTGCTTCACGAAAGGTAGATTCGTTCCCACGGCGAAGTTTGTTTGGGAGGTTGTGACTTCTTACCTTGGGTGGCTCACCCGCGCACGACAGCTGGGCGGAGCCGGGCTCACATGTGACGATGTCCAGACCCTGGCCTGGTTGTCGAATGCGCAGATGGCGCATCGGTATCTGAAATGGCGAATTGAGCGCGCCGGAGACAAAGTGCATGCGGGCGTGCTCGACTTCGCAAAGCTCATCGGGTCACTCAACCATCCCCAGCATGGTTACCTCACCCAGATGCCCGAACTCCGGGAGCGGCTGCCCGAGGCTCACCGCCCCCGAGTCTGGCAGGACGCTTGTCTGGAAGCTCATGCATGGGCCTCCAAGACGAATAAGAACCTATCGGTTGCCGGTATTGAGCATTCGAGGGAGCCGATGGCACCCATCAAGAGTGTGCTGGAGCTGGACGACCCGCTGGAGGCGGTCGCGGACATGATTTCGCGCATGAAGAGTTGTCGACCGACCACTGGCGGCATTAGCGAGGTCGTTTGGGCGCGAGACCTGCTCCTCGTCAAACTGATGACGTCGAATCCGTTGCGCGCCAAGAACATGAAGTTGCTCACCTATCGCGCCGACAACACTGGCAACATCTATCGCCGTCCAGATGGGAGTTGGTTCATCCGGATTGAAAAGCGTGCATTCAAGAATGCCAGGGGAGCGGCAAGGAGCCGGGACTACGACATGCCCGTCAACCGCGTGGTTTGGGGAGACATTGAACGCTATCTGCATGTCTATCGCCCCATGTTGCCAGATGCAGACAAGGTGGACTTCGTTTTCTTGTCTACATCGGAAGAACAGTCAGAGGGCTACGTCGGGGTATGGAAGTCCATGAACAAACGGATTTTTTTCCTGACTCACCGGTATTTGTGGGACTGCCCGGGAATCGGTGCACATGGATTTCGTTACATCATCGGCACTGCCACACTGAAGAAGGCACCAGGAGCATGGGATGCCGCCGCCGCCGTTCTCCACGATGAGGTCGACACGGTGAAGGCCCACTACGCGCATCTGCGGCCCTCCGATGGCGGCAACTTCGTACACAAGCTACTGGACTCCGCCTTCGCCCGGATGTGACGCGACTGCACGGCCGGGCGTTGTATTCGACATCCGGCCTTTGCCAGCCTGTTGGATGCAGCACTGCAAACCGGCTTCAGCTCAGCGCGTGCTCGCACGCCTCGGCTACCGGGGAACGGCTGCGCCGATAGCTGACGCACGGTCTGGACTTCGCAATTTCACGACAGATACGTGAACCTGTTGGTCAAAGCGGTCAAGAAGGGGAACTGCACCAAGACGTGCTTTAGGTCTTATCCCAGAACTTAAACAGCTTTACGCCGTGGCTTTTGAGTCGCGGCCTTTTCAGCACCCGTCTTACGCCCCGATTTGAGTGGTGTGGGCAACTCATCGTGCGCCGTAAGCAACTGGACTTCGTCAACACCCAGCGCTTCAGCCAGAGACACGATGGTGTCGAGCGTTACGTTCACGAGTCCTTGCTCGATTTTAACAACTCGCGTGCGATGCAAGCCGGCACGGTCCGCTAGTGCTTCTTGGGACATGCTTTGTTTACCGCGGAACACTTTCAGGTTCTTCGCAAGTCGCTCTCGGGCTGCCGACTGACGCGCAGTTGTGTTGTCTGCCATATGGGGCAGGAGCATCACCTATCGCAGCATCAAAATCTACAGCGTATAAATCACCAGTTTATAAACTGGTGCTCTTTACACTACATATTTTTACCTCTAAACTTCCTTCATTGCGAAACTCCCAGCCTCATGCAACGACGTTTGCGGCTTTCGATACGGCAAGTTGTGTAAAGCCTTCGTCGTCGTGACGAGACCGCTGACGCAAAGGCGCAATACGCTTTGGCATAGCCAGAAAAGGAGTGTTCGGCAACGTTCGGCGCTATATACGTATCGCGCGTCCATTCTGTCAACCTAGAACGCAGACTCGGCTCGCGAATGATGTTTGCCGCGTGTTGGATGCAAGACGGAGGTCTTCCTGTGATTGGCCATCGGCCACGTCGTCGCGTCAAGGACCTCAATGTTCCACCAGTTAGCGAGGAACTACGTCCTTGCCTTGCAACTGTTAAGCAACAGCAATTGTTTTCGCGCTATCCGTTGTTCTTCCGGTCGGTGCGCTACCCCGAGGCATACCCGTCAAACCTTGCATTTTTCGGTATCCAGTGCGGCCTTGGGTGGTATGCACTTATCGAAGCAGCCGCCCAGGAGATAGAAGCGGAGCTTCGTGCGATGTGGTACGAGCAAGCTCACTCTCTCGAAAACGTTGCGTCAATAGACCACGGCCTACTGATGGAGATGAGTGGCGTGTATCCGGTCATTCCGTTTTGCTCCGATATTCGTGAAGCAGGAGGCCAGTTGAGGATTTCACTGCTCGAAGGTTACCTTTGCGATGGCGAAGTTTGGCAACGCATTCGCACATCTGGAGAAAAAGCGGTGCACCTGGCTCGTTCGGTGTGTGAGCTTTGCGGACGACCGGGGAAGCTCAGAGAAATCTATTGGCGCCATGTCTACTGCGATGAATGTACGGCGCCCGTGCACTTCGAGAATCACGTGCAGTCGGCAGGACCGTGAGGAAGTCAAGCAGCGTTGTCATATCACTATGCACGATTGGATTAATGCGCCACAGGCGCCCTACAGGATTGATTACGGTACAAGGCCGCACCGATGGAGCATTCAAATCTCCCCCTGGACCAGACCGCCCCGACGCTGTTCGTCGACTTCGACGGGACGCTGCACAGCGGTCACGCTCTTCTCGACACGGACGGCCAGGTGACTCTTGAGTCTGGCAGACCGCTCTTGGAATACGCGCCACTTCTTGTCGAAATGCTTGGACCATATCCGGCCGTGCAAATCGTTCTGACGACCTCGTGGCTGCAAACGCTACCGACGGAGAAGGTCATTTCGTACCTGCCGCCGGAATTGGCGCGACGGGTGGTCGACACTACACGGGACAGGAAAGCCCGCTTCAGTTACATGCAGAACGGCTCTGGGCGCACCGACGTAATCACTTCCTACGCCTATGGGAAGCGCTTGAAGAATTGGCTAGCAATCGACGATTCGGTGTACGGCGCCTATCACTTCGGCCGCGAACCCGGCGAGCTGGTGCGGAACTTCGTACTCCTGGACTCGACGCGCGGCATTAGTGATGAAGGCGCTCAAAAGCGCATGCGAGAGTGGCTGGTCGATGTACACAAGGACAGCAGCTCGTAGTTACGCCCGAAGAGTTTGTAGCGCATAAGCAGTCCAAGACTGCGCTGGCGTGCCAATTTTTCAACCAAGATGTGACGGAGGAATCGCAGATGCTGAGAGTAACAGTCGAATTGTGGCCGGGCGGCCGCGAGAGCGGTAGCCGGGTGTTGGCAACGGCAAAGATTGGCCGAGTTAAGAATGGCGCGCTCGCAGACTACAAGGTCGAGCTGCACGAAGATGTGCAGGGAGAAATAGGTTCGGCCGTCCTGCACGACTATCCACGCTACGCCTCGACCCTATGGGACCTGGTAGCACGTGCTGTTGCGGTCGCGCTGACTGGGAAGGAGGAACTACCTCCACGCCCACAACAACTTGATGTTCCTATTCACGCCGTCGGTAACACCAGTTATGTGCGAATTCGGGAGATACCGGAACCAGCGCGAAGCCTGTTCAAAAAACGTATCGCATTTTCGACACGCCCGGTAATTGACGAGGACCCGGAACCCATGGATTGTGCTTACGCGTGGGATTGGCGCGATTTTCTGGATGGCGGCAGATAGTGCTATGGAACCTGCCCATGACGCGCTTATTTTGATAGGCGGGCGTCAAGTGCGCACACTGTTGGCGTGGTGTGAATGAGCTTCGCGGATGTCGACTCAACAAAATAAACGTCCCCTCGCGCCAATGGAGGCACCCCCATGAAACGGCCCACTCGTTTCGGTGAATGGCTTTTTCGTTTCGCTTCGTCACCGAAGAATGTCGATTGCTTCATCAAGTGGGTCGGTCGCGTAGCCCTGGTGTTCGGGGCAATAATGGCTATCGTACTTTTGGTCGCCATTTTTCTGAAATAACAAGGATTGGTCTTTGGCCAGTCCGAGCAAGAGTCGACATCGTCCGGAACGGGCGCGTCCACGCGATGCATCTGAAAAATGGTCCGTAAACAACGCGAACAGGCACGGATGTCCGTCCCTACGATGCTTATGTCGTCACCGTCTCGTTGGCCATCCTTTCTCGATTCAACCCAGGGCGTCCGCTGATTCCCATTCGGCAAACAGTATCCGCTCCACCTCGAGCATGGTCGTTTCATGCGCTCGAAGCAGGTCGCCGAGATGCTTCTGGTCAAGCAACTCGACGGAGTTCAAATTCGCGTTCTCCTGTGCCTGGGAATTGAAGAATTGATTTGTGACGCAGACCTTTTCAAACGACACGTTCGGATGCCGACGCCGGTAGAACGCTTCGCCCGCGACAACCTCCTTGACGGCGTCCCATCCTAGTTTCGTGCCATCAATTCCACTGGTCTTCGCCTGAATGAGCTGACCTCGATTGCCGTCGATGGCGACGACGTCGACGCCGTTATCGTTCGTACCCGGCGTCCGATAGCAGTCGTACCCACGCTTGTTCCAAAGCGCGCCGACAAGGCATTCGAAGTGTTGCCAGCCCATGCGCAGCGCCATATCCAGAGTGATTCGCTCATCTAGGTCGTTGCTCTGCGATTGCGGCACAACGTCTGCGATACTGAAATCGCCCGGCGCCACGTCCCCGGCACCGTTGAGCATGTCCTCTGATAGCCCTCTCTTGTGAGCAAGCAACTGGTCGAGCTTGACGTCGAAAGTCGTGAAATCGTCCGCGCAAACAGTTGGATAGTAGACGTAGACCGGCTTCTTCTGATTGATGCGGTACGCGCGGTCAGTCGCCTGGTCCTCCTTGGCCGGATTCCAGGTGCGCGAGTAATGAATTACGTGGTTCGCCGCCTGGATGTTCACGCCGAATCCGACGGCGACCGGCGAAAGCACAAGAACACCGAAGCCGGGTGCGTCCTGAAAAGCCTTGATTCTCTTTTGCCGACTGGCGACGTGACTCGACGACGCACTCGTGTCTCCGTTAATGATGTCGGGACGAAACCCGAGGTCGGCTTCGATGTAGTGCTGCAGAAGTCGCTGAATCTCCCGGAACTCGCAAAAGACGATTGCCTTTTCGCCTTTCGCTCTGATTTCAGTGAGCTGCTTGAGTAGCCAATCGAGCTTTGGAGATTTCGCGCGATAGTCGCCCAACGGCTCCGGCTTGAACACGCTCAGACCATGCACTCTCGGGTCGGTACATACCAGCCTGAGATAGTGCAGCAAGCCAAGGTGATTTTTGAACGGCGTCGTATGGTTGGGCTCTTTGCGTCGTTTGAAGCCATCCACCGCCTTTGCGTAAAGATTGCGCTGAACGCCAGAAATTGAGAGCTGCCGACAATCTTCAACCACGATTTTCGGAGGCAATCCCGTATCGACCTCGGTCTTCAGACGTCGCAGAATCTGGGGTGAGATGCGAGCGCGCAATTCGTCGACGCGAGACTTTTCTTCGTCTGTCTTCGCTTCAATCGGCTTCCGGTATCGCTCACCAAAATCGTTCAAGGCACCCAGCAACCCCGGCTGCACGTAGTCGAAGAGACACCACATATCGGCGAGTGTGTTCTCTACCGGGGTTCCAGTGCATGCAATCCTGAACGCGACATTCTGCTTCTTGGCGGCCCGGGTCACCATTGCGGCCGGGTTCTTGATGCGCTGTGCTTCGTCGCACACCATCAATGACCACTTCT
The DNA here is from genome assembly GCF_030511745.1 of Paraburkholderia sp. SECH4. Classification (NCBI taxonomy): domain Bacteria; kingdom Pseudomonadati; phylum Pseudomonadota; class Betaproteobacteria; order Burkholderiales; family Burkholderiaceae; genus Paraburkholderia; species Paraburkholderia sp. SECH4. The sequence goes on along the minus strand of NZ_JALOCP010000060.1, from coordinate 16,684 downwards.
GCGCCGCGAACGAAAACTCCAGGTCCCGCATCGTTTCGTACGTCGTCAATACCACCTTGGCATCGCCAATCCAGTTGGGCTTCAAAAACTTGACCAGGCCATCCTCGGCCTGCAGACGCTGGTCTATCTGGCCACGCGGTACGCGAAACTCGGCAAGACTGTCGCCATACGCAGTCAACAGGGGCAATGCGCCAGGCTGAAAGAACTTGTTAGCCTCCTCGGCCCAGTTTTCCAGAAGCGAGACCGGTGCGACCACCAGCATAGGATTTATGGTGGGCTCCTGCTCCAGCAACCAGGCCATGAGCGCCAGCAACTGGAACGTCTTGCCGAGTCCCATGTCGTCCGCGAGGATTGCGCCGCGAACCTGGTAGTCAGTCTGCAAACTGAACAGGTGCTGCATCCAGGCGAGGCCCGTCTGTTGGTGTGGCAACAGGGCGAATTCGGGCCGGATGCTTAGAGGGAGCTTGGGGCGAGCAGGGACCGCCTGCAGCGCCTCACGGCGCAGTTCTTCGTATTCGAGTGCCTGAATGTTTGCACGCAAAACGAGCTGCTTCTTGGGTCCGTGTTCGCTGGGTGGTTTGCGTACATTTGCTGGGTCAAACGGCTTGCCCGATTCCAAATCTGAAAAGACGCTCTCAAACGTTGAGATGATTTCTTTGGCGTCGGACACCGAAATAGGGTCCTTGAGCCAAGGGACGTCGAGCTGCGCCACACCTTTCGCGTCGGCTGCCTCTACCTCGTTCTTGAGTTTTTCAATGGCCAGCTTGTTGGTGGGCACGGCCACCAGCTCGCCACCGTCCTTCGACTGATAAACAATGACGGGTAGGATGTTGTCGGGAAACCATCCCTCACCTTCGTCCTTCTTCGCGATATACGGAGAGTGGTATGGCTTTTCCACGCCAATGGATTCGATGCGCGCCGAGTAGCCTCCCAGGTCATGGACCTGAGCGTAAGAAACCATCGTCGGAAGCGTACGACGTTGCGACAGTACGGCCGACAAATCTTTTAGTTGCTGCTCCGAATCTCCCTGCAGAGCAAGGTCGTAGCCCTGCCAGGCGAGCAGTTGGTGGCCAAGCGCCAAGGACCTGGAGAGGGCAGCGACGAACGTGGAAAGTTCGTCGTCGTCGAGCCAATGCGTCTTCGAGGAAGTCGGTCCGCTCGCCGACGCCGTTTCGATAAGCAGGCCGACGCGAAGTGGATAGCCTGCAGCGTTTCGCTCGAAAGTCGGTACGAAGCGCTCGTAGTCAAGACCGGCGTCTTCACGAGCGCGCTCGAACTGAGACTCTTCGATGACATCATTGGCGTCGGCGCCCAGCGCCGCATAGGGGTTGAGCAAGAACGCCTGAGCCCGTGAGCCTGCAACGCGTCGTCCGGGCAAGCGCTTGATTTCGCGAAGGACGGTCTTTACCTTAGGCGTGACCAGAACCTGGACGACTCCCTCCCGGGTGGTGATGTCATACCGGTCGCGAATCTCCCGCACTCTGTCGAAAGCATCGAGCCAATCGTCAGGCGCTCCTTCGAAACCAGGCTCGATTTCAATCACGTGGTCATCCACCACATCGGCCGACCTTCTAAGGCCGATGTTGAGTTTTTCCGGACTTAGCACCACCGAGCGATAGAGAAAATCATCAAGCCTTGCCTCAGCTTCGAGTGCGAGCTTGCGAATCCGCCCCCAACCCTGGCGATTGCCCAAATCAGAGCGGTCCTCATCATTGCGACGCGAGAACGCGACCACCGCATTGAAAAGCTTCCATTGCGCTGGGCGCATCAGCGCCTCCGCGGTGCCTTCCGCCATGATGGGTCCGGTGACGGTGCCGCGAAATTCGCGACCGCCATCGACGTGCCATCCATCTATCGCAATAGCGAACTCGCGGTCAGCCAATGAGTGGACGCTGCGCAAGGAGGGACGCGTATCGGTGAATGCAGGGATTCGAAGCACGTCACGCAACTGCGAGTAGTCGGGTCGCTCAAGAGTGACGTACAGCGATTCCCAATCGAGCAAAAAACCGTCATCTACCGGTCTGACCAAGCCGTCATCTGCGAGTTGCGTGAGATAGGCCTGTATGAGAGTTCCGTCGACGGCAGCGCCGGATTTTTCAACTCGACGAGTCAGAACGATGCCCTTGTCAGACCAGCGCCGATTCCAGGATGCAATGTCTCGCTCTTTTGCTTGCTTGAATAGCTTGAACACGGTTTTGCCTTATCTCCACCAACCCTTGCCCGGCTTCACCCGGAAGCCCCACCCCGTCAAAACCCGATTAACGCTCTCATCGCCGTCGTCTCCTCGGACCCACAAATTTCCGCCGAGTGATGTCCTGTCATCGATTTCCAGGCCATGTGTCGCGGCGAACCTTCGGAGCGCGACATGCGAGTAGGATTCGTGCGTTTCAGTTCGGTTTTGCGACGACCGAGCGTTCTCGCTAGGGGAGACCAAACTGGTCGGTTTCGCACGTTCGTTTGCGGCTTGGGTTCTGACTGAAGCACGTGACGTCTCGACTGAGGGAAGAATCTGAAAACTCTCCCGAAGCGTTGCTTCGAACATATCTTCCCATCGATTCCAGCCATGAATGCCATCACCATGCTTTAGCCAGAGCATGCGGTTCGATTGCTTGAGCGAGTTGCGTTCGTCTTTCCCGAGCTTCAATGTCTGGTTCGTATTAAAGGGCAGCGAGCGACTGGCGTCATAGCCATAAAACGCGTTTCCGAGGCCACTAAATTCCACAGCGACCAACTTGCCCATCGTCATAATGAAGGCGTTGTTGGCACCAGAGGCGTCGAGTTCGCGAGTCAGGCCCTTCATTTTCCTACGCAGGGCGACGAGGTCCGGTTCACGCGAATTACGTGCAGTGGAGCCTAATGCGAACTCGATGTCGTCGATAGACTTGACATATCGCTTCCAAAACTCCATTCGGCGACGGTCGGCGAGCCCATCCTCTGCCAGCTTCGTAAAGAACGTCTCGATAAATTCGAGCTTCAACCAGTCGGAAACCATCGCTCGAGTCGCGGGCGCCACGCCACCCCATCGTGTTGCATTTGAAGGCAGCCACGGATTGCCCCACCAGGAAACAGCATGGTCGCGAAGTCTTGGATGTAGCGGGCTGCCAGAGACCCGGGCGTATCGGTCAAGGACCAGAATCGTTCCCCGGTCGCGAAGCACCTCGTTGTGGGCTAGCAGACCGAGCAAGCGAGGTAGTAGGCTCACGAACTCGTCGTCGTCGAGCTTCGTCGCGCCCTCAACCTGCGTTAGAACGAGCTGGCGCAGAAACCATGACTCCTTCCCGATTTGAAGCTGCTCACAAATCCGGTCTATATGCGATTCGTCGCCGCGCAGCAGCTGGCCCACATAGGGGCTGCACGGGGCGTCGTTGAATAGCTGCCGATTTTCAATTGCCGTGTCGACCCATGCGGGGCCTGGTCTGCTATCGCGTATCTCGAGGTTACGGTCGTGAAGGTAGTCTCGCAAAGTCAGCCAGTTCTTCTTTCCGGCGGGAGCTGCTTCAGGCGCGTCCACGTCATAAGTGAAGTAGCTCTTTGCGAGTCCCTGATAGCAGCGCCTGTATGACGCAGTTTTGGTTATGTAGCCGTCAACGCTGTCGAGGACACGCTGCAAGCGTGGTCGGTCCTCCATTACGCACTCGCCCTGGGGGCGGTGCGGAATGCATAAACCAAAGGACAGCAAATACGCATCTCGGAATGTGGGCACTTCCTGGCTATGCCAGTACCGCCGGACCGCATCCAGCTGGTGGTCATGCACGGGCTCCCGGCCGCCACCTGATTTCGCACGCGCCTTCAGCTTTTCGAGAAGTGCGTCGATTTCGTCCGAGCGAATGGGTTGCGTCTCTTCGCTGACGGACGACTGCAGTAAAGACGCCAGGTAGTTCAGTGCGTTCATCGCAGCGCGCAGTCGCCGAAGTTCCCCGATTGCACCGGGACCGAAGGTCTCTCTTCGCCAACACCCAGGAACTCGAGACGCATCTCGACGCGGCGACTCTCCTCGTCGGTCTCCTTCGAGTCATTGAACGAATATCCGCCGACAAGAAACAGATTTCGCACGTCCTGCTTCTGGTCCTCTTGAAGCTGACTCGCACCAGCCGTCGCAAACATGCTGCACAACACGCGCTCACTACGTTGAAGGCTGAGGTTAAGGTTGCTCAGGTATGTGCCTGTTCTGTCCGTGTAGCCTTCGACAACCACGCGCTTGAGTACGCGCTTGCCAAGGTTATCGTTCGCCAATGTCAGGATTTCGGGAACGAACTGGCGCAACACCGCTTCCTGCTCAGGCGCCAGGTTCGATTTCCCGAACGCGAAACGTGCCCGGTCGCCAAAATCGATTACGTGCCGGTCGCGGTCTATCTTGATGCCGTTGTACCGCTTGGCGGCAGTTTGAAACCGGTCGAGAATAAGTTCTATATCCTTCCGATGCTGCTCTTCGCGCTTTTCCTTCTCCGTTACATTCTTCGTCACGGCGAGCAATGCCACCCCCATGACCACGAGAAAGAGCACCATCAGCGCGGTCATCAAGTCAGCAAAGGAAATCCAGAAGGGCTTCTCCGCCTCGTCACGGCTTCCTCGCTTGACGACGATTTGACTTCCAAACATCGTCTACCTCCTCGCCGGCGTCAGGGTTCCCATCGCGGCAAGCGTCACCTCCAGCTCCCCGACTGCGGACGAAAGCAACCCCACTGCCGAAGTCAGTTTTGTATGGAACTCGGCATTCGCTTTATCCAGCGTGCGCTTCACCTCGGTCGCGAAGGCGCCGTGCGCGTCTGCGAGAACGCGGCTTACACCAGCGAGGTATTCGTCGGCCTGCTTTTGCGCCGCGCCAAGATGGCCGGTGGATGTCTCGATTCGATTGAGAATGTCGCCAGTCAACGCGGCCTCTCTGCGCGCGACATCGACGGTGGCACGCAATTCGGTAACAAGTTGGCCGATACTGTCGCGATGAGCGCGATAGTCGCCCAGAAGTTCCTGGATGGCTCCCGCACCGCTCGTCAAATTCCCAGCCGTCGCGGCCAGTTTGGTCGAAACGTCGGCGGTTTGCCCCATGACGCCGGCAACGCGCTCGCCCGCCGTGGCGAAGTTTCGCGATGCCGTGCCTAATGCTTCCGCGCCAGCGTTCATGCGGTCTACCGATGACGCGGTGGACTGCGTCAAGGCAGATACGCTTTGGGCCATTTGCGTCGTTGCGATGCCCAGTTCCTTGACAACGGCATCCACGGATTCGGACATTGCTGTAACCGCACCGGTCGCGCGCTCAGACATGGCGCTCTCGCGTGCCCGATTGTTTTCAAATACATCTCTCTGCGCGCCGCTCAACGTGGTCAGCATCTCTCCGACGTGCGTGCCAAGCGTTTCCAGCGTCGTCTGCAATTTCTGGTTTGTCTCTGACTGAGACGTCGCAACCAATTGGCGCAGCTGCTCGACGAACGCAGCTGATTGGGCGTTCATTGCCTCCTGCCGTGACTCCATCTTTTCGATGGCCTCTGCCATGCGCTGAGCCATTGCATCCGTTGAGCGTTGACTCGAAGCCTCAATGTTCGCTACCAGAGTGTGCAAGGTGCTAACTGCTTGCTGAATACTCTGCGCAGTTTGCTGATTAAGTTCGGTAAGGCCTGAAATCTGTCCACCAAACAAGTCATTCAGCCGTTGGCTGAAGCTCGTCATTACATCCTGCAACATCCGCCCGGCGCTTGCGCTCTGGTCACCGCTGGCACTCTTGACAGTCGCCGCAATTTCGTCGAGTGGACCCTTGAGACCCTGCTGGATGCTCTCTGCGATAACTTGTCCGAGCGCAGCGTTGTTCTGGCGGCCTGCTTCAGCGGCGAGTGCATATTGTTCTTTGCTCGCTTCAATTTGCGCACGAGTCAACTCGCGCAGCAGTTCTCCCATCTCCTTGACGAGAGCATCCTTCAATATTTTGGATTGACTTGCCGACTCTTCCGATGCTTTTACCAGACGTGCCAGATATTCTTCGCCGGCTCCTGCTTCGAAGCGTGCGTCAATCGCATGTGCGATTTCTTCAGTACGTCGGTACAACGAGGCAAGCAGGAGTTTTTCGAAGAGCGTGGTTAGCATCGCCGCAGCGATTGCCGAGGCGGACACAAGAAACGCCTCTCCCACAGAATGCATAAGTGATTCAAGACTACCGCGCACGGTTGCAGCGTTATCGCTTATCTGAAACGCGTGAAGGCCTTCTATCAGTCCGCTGAACGTCCCGATAATACCGATGCCAGTAAAAATTCCGGGGACATGCTTAAAAAATTCGGTGCGCAAGCGGCTGTCGACGACAACCTGGCTGTTGAAATACAACTCGGCGGGCACAGTGGCGCGTACGGCGCGCACGACCATCTGTCCGTCGCGCTCTTCACGCTGGACGTGCAACGACTCGGCATACTCTTTCCATAGATGGGCGAGCCGACGGTCGCCAGCGAATACCACCTCAAACTGTGAAGGGTAATTTCCGCCTTCGAAGCTTTCAATGCGACGCTGGATAGAGCGCAGCCGAAGTAGATGCCTTATCGCTGGGCCGAAGAAAAACGCAATGACAGCAACGACGAGGGCGGCCAAAAATGCCCCCGTGACAAGTGCAGGCGTCGGCACGCCAGCGAGTAACGACTGGATGTTCAACTTCGGTCTCCCCGGTGAAGGGCGTGTTTTCTAAGAATTTCTGCCCAGGCGCATCCCCGGACGCGGGTCGGCAGCCAACTGACGGGTCCCTCGTCGAGCGCCGACAGGCCGTCACTGCTATTCGCCTAATATTACGGCATATTCCTCCGGAGATTAACGGGGAGGCCCTCAAACACTAGGGTTCGAGCGTTTGCGCAACGGTTTGCGCGGTTTGGCGCGTAGAGTTTCCCCGTGGTGTTCTAAATACATCAAACAGACTTCACATGTAGCTGGCTCAATAGGTGACGGGGAATATGAGTGAGACCCCGCTCACACACACCAACGAGTTCACATGCCTGACGTCCATCAAGACTTCGAACGCGAAAAACTGTACAAGGAAATCTGGTCTGAGCCAGTTAGCAAGGTGTCGAAGAGGTATCAAATCTCCGATGTGGGGCTTCGCAAGATTTGCGTGAACCTTGATATTCCAGTCCCGCCCATCGGCTACTGGGCAAAACTTGCCGCCGGCAAGACCGTGAAAAAACCATCGCTCCCGCCTACCAAGGGGGCGACGACCTACCGACGTTCGGTCTTCAAAGACCCGCAGGACAACGAGCTGTCACTGCGCACTCAGGTCCGAATCAATGAGGACGCCGCTCGTGCCCCAGATGTACCGGCCGTCGTCATACGCACCTCCATCGACGAATGCCTGCCGCTCGTCAAACGGATGGCGAAAAAGCTCGAAGGTAAGCAACGGGATTCGCGAACATGGCCGTATTGCGACGGAACTGGACTCATGCGAGTCGTCGTGTCCAAGCAGAACTCTCTGCGAGCGCTCCTGGTGCTTAACGCGCTTCTTGAGACGCTGACGGGTGCGGGATATTCGCTTTCCTCTGGTGGCAAAGAGGAAGACCCGGCTTATGTGACATTGCTTGATGGCAAGCTCACTTTTCGTGTGAAGGAGCGAAGCCGCCAGGAAAGTATCCCGTTGACGCGGGAGCAACAGGCCGAAAACAAGCGTCTCGGATTCAACCGGCACAGCCAGAGCTACATTTTTCATCCCGCGGACGTATTCGAAATATCAGCATTCAAACTTGGGCGCAGCTACGCTACGGCAAACATTGCAGACACGCGAAGTCTTCCAGTCGAGACAAAAATTCAGGCATTCGTTAGCCGGCTTCGGCATCTGGTTATTCGCGATTCCGTGCAAGCAGAGATGGCGGCTGAGCAACGAGCCATCGCTGCGGCTAAGGAGGCCGAGCGTGTAAGACTGAGCGAGATTCGCCGAATCGCGCTTGACCATTTGAAGCGCGTCGAGGAATGGGCGTCGAAACTCGAGCGAGCAAACCGCCTGAGGGCACCTGCCGTCGAGTTCGAGTCAAAACAGCTGAGGTCGTCCGACGACGTCGTAGATGCGGCGTGGATACGACGAGCTGCAGATTGGCTGGACCCAACTGTCGGTTGCTGTTGGGACGATATGGACAATGCTCCGGCTCGATACGGCGAGTTCTAGTAGTTCGGCGGCTGGCCGAGGTGCGTGAGTGCAAGCTGACGCGCCGAAACGCCTCGGCAGTATGCGCGACGTAGTGTCGGCGTTTGCGCCGCCCGCAAGGCAGGCGGCGAGGCGTACCGATTTTTTCGAAGCTTCACGCACATCGCCGATGTTGGAGCAGCGATATTCGCCCCGGCATAGGCTGACGCGAATTGACGTCAACCAGGTTACTAGCCGTGGTTATCGACCCAGGCGCGTGCCCAACCTAGTCCCGCGAGCTGAGCCTCTTCTTCCGTTTCAAAAACGCCGAGTACTCCGGAGGCTTCAACCATCTTTGTGTAGCGGGTGATGGTCCCGCTACCTGCGTATCGCTCAGACGAAAGGATGTCCTCTTGATGAAGTATGGCGTGACCGAAGATGCGGTATCCCTTGTAGCTTGCCGACTCCATCAGCGCACGACCTCAACATGCGAGTCGTGAGCATCAACGCGCAGCACGTTCCCCTCGGGCGTTATCAGACGAGGAATTTCCGACATGTCAGGTGAAACGCGTCGCGTACCTGCGCCGGCAGCTCCCTGCTTCACAGCCAGGTTCGTAGCGGTGGTCGGCGGGCGATGCGCCCGTGTTTTTACGAAATGAGGCACACGCCGCTTATGCGTAAGCGACTTCGGCGCGCCTGCTCCCTGATGCAATCCACCCCGAGCTTCGGGCGGATTCCAGATTTCTATGTAGCGCTCGCCTGCAAACGCGGACGAAGTACACGCTAGTAAAAGCAACCCGCATCCAACCAGTTTCACTATCGTTTCTCCTTGGCGATGCGATTCAATCTGTCGCTGCAGGATACATCCTCTCCGACGCACGACCCGTCGCAACCGTCACAGTAGTGGCGGTCGCGCACGGCGCCGTCAACACGCCAGACATCCGTTTTCGCCAGACTAGCGGTACCCACAGAGCGGCCATTTTCGCACGCAAAGAACGTCGGCTCCCCGGCTCGGCCGCGACGAATGGCTTCATCGATGTCCTGCTCGCCAAACGCAGATTTCATGTCGGCGACAAACGCCGCAATCTCGGGCATTGGATGGCTGACCGGCTTGCGAACGCGCATATCCATGAAGTTTCACCCCAAAAAAGTGTCTGTTCGCCGCTACGGAAATCCGTGTAGGATACTGTACATCCATACAGGTATTTTCGCAATTCAATGACTGTCCCGTCCCCCATTCCGGAAGCAATACACCCGTCGCTCTGGCGGGCGTCGCAGCTCGCGCGCGGTCGGGGACGAGTCGTGGAGACTGGGTATCCAGCGCTGTCGGCTGAGCTGCCCGGCGGGGGATGGCCCGTTGGCGCGCTCGTCGACTTGCTGGTCCAGCAGGCAGGTGTGGGTGAAATGCGGCTGCTTCGGCCGGCTCTCAGCGAACTAGGCAAGCGGCCGGTCGCGATGGTGCAACCGCCGCACATTCCCAACGGGCTGGGCCTTGAGTACATCGGGCTGTCGCCAGAACAATTGATGCAGATTCGGGCCTCGAAGACGGCTGATGCATTGTGGGCAGCAGAGCAGATTCTGCGCGCCGGCAGTTGCGGTGCACTTCTGTTCTGGGCGCAATACGTTCAGACCTCGTCGCTGCGAAGACTGCATCTCGCAGCACAGTCTTCGGAAACGTTGTTCTTCATGGTCCGCCCACTGGCGTCAGCACAGGATGCCTCTCCAGCAGTTTTACGACTGGCGCTCCGGCCAGAACGCGACGGTCTGACCGTCGACATTACGAAGCGACGAGGTCCAGCACGCGCAGAGCCTCTGTCCATCCCACTTCAACCAACACCTGTCCTGTTTTCGCACCATGCGCGTATTTCTCGCCGTCCACTTGCCCCGGTTGCAACTCGAGGTCTTCCGACCCAAGTGGCTGCCTGAGCCCGCTCACGGCTGCGTGGTCCTGGAAAGGGACAAGGTACTCATCGCAGACGGGGTAGCCAGGTCTGTGGGCGTGCGGGTTGGCATGAAGCGCGGCGGTGTGTTGACGCTCGCGCCGGAGGTAGAGATGTACGAGCGCGACCTTGGCCGCGAAAGTGCCACGCAACGCGAAGTGGCAGTGGCGCTCATGCAGTTCTCGCCCGATGTCGCAGTGCTCGAAGAGGCTGTTGTCGTGGTCGACATCGGCGCGAGCCTGCGTCTGTTTGGTGGACTGCTCGCTGTCTGTCGGCAAGCGAAAGCGATACTTGAAGTCATTGGACTGACCGCGCGGATAAGTGCTGCACCAACTGGTCAGGGCGCGTGGCTGCTCGCGAAGCACCGGAACCGGCGCGTACTCAAGGTCGACTCGCTCGAACGGCAACTGTCCGCATTGCCACTGCTATCAGTACCGGAAGTGCGACCGTTTGCAGACTGGTTCACAGGTCTTGGTTGCGAGACGATTGCAGACTTGCGACGACTGCCGCGTGCCGGGCTGCAGCGACGTTGCGGAGAGCACCTGCTTGATTCGCTGGACCGTGCATTCGGCACGGCGCCAGAGCTGTTTGACTGGCTGGAATTGCCTCCAACGTTTTCTGCCCGCATTGAAATGCCCGACCGTATCGAGCATGCGGAAGCGGCGCTCTTCGGCGCGCATCGCCTCATCGTGCAGCTTTGTGGCTGGTTGTGCGCAAAGCAACTGGCACTAACGGGCGCGACGCTTTTGCTGGAGCATGAGCGCGGCAGGCAGGCGGTAGTCCCTACGGCAATCGAGATTGCGCTCGGCGAGCCAACATGGCGCGAGGACCATCTCGTCAGGCTCATCAAGGAGCGGCTTGCCCGCGTAGAACTGAGCGCGCCAGTCATCGCACTGCGACTCGATGTATCGAACGTGCAACCGGCGGTGCCTGCATCGGATACTCTGTTTCCGGAGCCCGGTGGCTCCGCAGAGGACCATGCCCGTCTCGTCGAACTGCTGGTCGCAAGGCTTGGCGAAGACAACGTACTCAGGCCTGCGCCAACGGCAGACTACCGACCGGAAATCGCGAATCGATGGGTGCCGGTCGGCAGCGCGTTGAAAAGCACCACGCTTCCAGAGGGGCTCCCTCGGCCCACCTGGCTGCTGGAAAAGCCGGTGCGCCTGCTGATGCGGAAGCACCGGCCATTCTATGGCTCACCGCTGCGCCTTGTGTCGCCAGGAGAACGCATCGAGAGCGGGTGGTTCGACGGCGAACTCATGACGCGCGATTATTTCGTCGCACAGGGCGACGACCAGAGCTGTTTCTGGATTTATCGTGAGCGCATAAGCAGCCGCGACGCAGAAGAAGAACCGCGCTGGTTCCTCCATGGACTGTTCGGATGATGTGCCATGGACACAACCTTCAACGTTCTGCCGGCGTACGCCGAGCTGTTCTGCTTTTCAAATTTCACGTTCCTGCACGGCGCTTCTCACGCTGAGGAACTGGCCAAACGCGCGGCGCAGCTCGGCTACTCGGGTCTGGCGATAACTGACGAATGCTCGCTCGCGGGTATCGTGCGGGCGCACGTCGCGGCCAAGGAAGCGAGGCTTCCGCTCGTCATCGGCTCGTACTTCCGGCTCGTCAACGCCGACGGTTCAGCGGCGTTCGGTCTCATTCTCCTCGCCCAGAACCGCGCGGGATACGGAAACCTCTGCGAGCTGATTACGCTCGCCCGCACACGTGCGCCGAAAGGCCAATATCGGCTGACGCCACAGGACCTGTCGCGGCCCGACCGGGAAAACAGCCACCTGCGCGGCATGCCCGACTGCCTTGCGATACTGGTACCTGACTTTCCCGCGAAAGAGGATGTGCTCGATGCGCAGCTTGAGTGGCTCGACCAGACATTTCCTGGTCGTGCGTGGTGCGGGCTGGTGCTGCATCAACGCGCGATGGATGACATTCACCGCGGCGCCGTTGAGTACGTTGCCGACAGGCACGGCATACCCGTCGTCGCGCTCGGCCACGTGGTGATGCACGTGCGCTCGCGCAAACCGTTGCAGGACACGTTGACGGCCATCCGTGTCGGCAGACCGGTGCACGAGTGTGGATACGACCTGGCTCCGAACGCAGAGCAGCATCTGCGGTCCCGGCTGCGACTCGCAAACCTCTATCCGGAGTACGCGCTCAGCGAGACGACCAACATCCTCGCGCATTGCAGTTTCTCGCTCGACGAGCTTCGGTACGAGTATCCCGACGAACTGGTACCACCCGGATTTACGCCTGCGGCCTATCTGCGCCAGGAGACATACGTCGGCGCACAGCGACGTTTCCCTTCAGGCATTCCGCACAACGTTCAGGAACAGATTGAACACGAACTTGAGCTGATTTCGGACCTGCAATATGAGCCTTATTTCCTCACGGTATATGACATTGTGCGGTTCGCGCGCAGCCAGCACATCCTGTGTCAGGGGCGTGGCTCGGCCGCCAATTCGGCTGTTTGTTACTGCCTGGGCGTGACCGAAGTCGACCCGGCGCGCGGCAACATGCTTTTCGAACGTTTCATTTCGAAGGAGCGCGGCGAGCCGCCGGACATCGATGTCGACTTTGAACACCAACGACGTGAAGAGGTGATTCAATACATCTACGGGAAATACGGTCGCGACCGTGCCGCAATTGCCGCGGCTGTGTCGACCTATCGGCCGCGCGGCGCTCTTCGCGAAACCGGAAAGGCGCTGGGCGTTGACCCGCAAATTGTCGATGCTGTGGCCAAGAGTCATCATTGGTTTGATGGCAGGCAAGACCTCCTCAAACGATTTACCGAGTCCGGCCTGAACGCGGAGACTCCGCTGATTCAGGCCTGGGCGTCTCTCGCGTCGCAGTTGCTTGGATTTCCGCGCCACCTATCCCAACACTCCGGCGGCTTTGTTATCAGCCGGGGCAAGCTTACGCGCCTCGTGCCGGTTGAGAACGCTGCGATGGTGGACAGGTCGGTCATCGAGTGGGACAAGGATGACCTCGAATCGCTGGGCTTGCTCAAGATTGACGTGCTGGCACTCGGCATGCTCTCAGCAATTCGTCGCACGCTGGACCTGGTATCAGACCAGCGCGGCGAGCGATTCGAGATGCAGGACATACCAGCGGAAGACCCGCAATCCTACGAGATGATTTCGCGCGCGGACACCGTTGGCGTATTTCAAATCGAGTCGCGCGCGCAGATGTCGATGCTGCCACGATTGAAACCACGTACGTTCTATGACCTGGTCATCGAAGTTGCCATCGTACGCCCGGGACCAATTCAGGGTGGCGCCGTTCATCCGTATCTGCAGCGCCGACAGGGATTCGAGCCGGTGACTTATCCAAGTGCAGCGCTTGAGACTGCATTGGGTCGCACGCTAGGCGTTCCGATTTTCCAGGAACAGGTGATGCAAGTGGCCATTCTGGCCGCAGGCTTCACCGCCGGGGAAGCGGACCAGTTGCGACGGGCGATGGCAGCATGGAAGCGCAAAGGTGGCCTGGATAAATACTATGACCGCATCGTCAACGGCATGCTCGAGCGCGGGTACGACAAGACCTTCGCGGATGGCATCTTTCAGCAGATTCTCGGCTTCGGTGAGTACGGTTTTCCAGAAAGCCATGCCGCCAGCTTCGCGCTGCTGGTGTACGCGAGCAGCTGGCTAAAGTGTCACGAGCCGGAAGCGTTTCTCGCGGCGATGTTGAATTCGCAGCCGATGGGTTTTTACTCGCCGTCGCAACTTGTTCAGGATGCGAAGCGCCATGGAGTCCAGGTACTGCCGGTGGACGTCACGATAAGTGGCTGGGACTCATCGCTTGAGCACATAGACGGCGCTGAGAAGCCTGCCGTCAGGCTTGGTTTGTCGTTGCTCCGAGGCATGCGCGACGGTGCCGCAGAGCGTATTGAGAATGCGCGAGCCGTGCGGCAGTTCACGACCGTGTCCGACCTGGCGCGCCGCGCACAACTGGACCGTCACGACCTGCAGGTGCTTGCCGCGGCGAACGCACTGTCATCGCTTGCCGGCAATCGACGCGAAGCGCTTTGGCAGTCAGTCGCCTCGGCGCCTGACAAAGACATGCTCTCGGTTGCGAAGGTCGAAGACGAAACACCAGAGCTGGGTACGCCCTCCGAAGCGGAAGATATCGTCGGTGACTACCGGTCGACGGGGTTAACACTGGGACGACATCCTCTTGCACTACTGCGCCCGCAGTTGCTTGTCAACAAACTGATGCCGGCCTCAACGCTGCAGACTTATCGAAACGGCCGGCTCGCTCGCGGCTGCGGCATCGTCACCGTGCGTCAACGGCCGGAGACGGCAAAGGGCGTCATTTTTATCACCATCGAGGACGAGACCGGCAACGTCAACGTCATCGTCTGGCCCAAAGTGCTTGAGAAGCAGCGCAAGGAAGTCCTTGGCGCATCGCTACTCGGAGTGCTTGGCGTATGGCAGTGTGAAGGTGAAGTACGGCACCTTGTCGCGCAACGCCTCATCGACATGTCGTATCTGCTCGGCGAACTGCCATCAATGAGCCGTAATTTCCATTGATGGCTTAATCCTGGTCCCACGACTGACACCGGGCGCGATTCGCAGTTTCAATCGATTCACACGAATTCATCGCTGGTTCGTCGGCTCAAAGACGACACGCTATTGCAGTCACTCGCTATTGAGCCGACTGCCCGCTAGGTGGGATTATCATGGAGACGCAAACCGGAGGTTCACATGTGCTACTCGGCCCAGATTCAAGCTGACTATCGCAAGTTCGTACGGATGTTTGGCGCGACGATGAGCATCAAGGAATTCGCGCGCCTCTTTTTCGAGCGAACGGAGGGCAGCAAAGCGAAGATTCCGAAGGCGATGGAAGATGCGTTCTCCGAGCCCCAGTCTGATGCCGAGCGTGAGGTGAAGGCGCTCATCGACCGGTTTAACGCGGACCAAGTGACGAAGCTCGAGCAGGACCTGTTCAAGCAGCGCGCTCGATTGGCGGGCGCCGAGCGCTCACTCCAGACCAAGGTAACGAAAGCCGCTGCCGAAAGCCAGCGAATAGCCACCGACAAAATCGCCTGGACCCGCGGCAAGCTTGACGACATACAGCGGACCGAGCCGAAGGCCCGCGATTCACGTATTTTCCCTGGGCACTACGCGCCCGTGATGGTCATGGAGAACGGACAGCGCGTCGTGAAGCCAATGCGTTATCAGTGCCGCATTGCTGGTAAACCTGCCTCATACGACTTTAAATATCCCGGAACCTATAACGCTCGGCGCGACAACCTCGAAGGTTTTTGGAAGCCCCTGTTTGGTCACTCGCACGGCATCCTTGTCGTCAATGCCTTTTATGAGAACGTCAGCCGCGCCAAGATGGAAGGCCGACAGCTCGGTGACGGAGAGAAAGACGAAAACGTTGTCCTCGAGTTTGAGCCCCGCCCAGCCCACGACATGCTTGTTGCCTGTTTATGGTCGCGCTGGTCTGCGCCGGGCGAGCCGGACCTCCTGTCTTTTGCTGCCATAACAGATGAGCCGCCGCCGGAGGTTGCGGCCGCCGGTCACGACCGTGCATTGTTCCCATCAAACCAGAGAACGTAGACGCGTGGCTCAACCCGAATGCATCAGACCTTGCGAGCCTACACGCGATACTTGATGATAAAGACAGGCCGTACTACGAGCATAGGATGGCCGCATGACGAAACATCCGTGATGCCTTGCCCCTGCTTGAACGCGAAACTCGACGCAGTGCGTTCACACTCCTGACCTATTAGACGTCACTATGAGAACTGAGCAGCAAATCTTCGATGCGTTGGTAGAGTTGTGCAAATCTCCAGGCTACGCACACGCCATCGCCTATTTGTGTTTACGCGACAACACCGTCGCCTTCCGCGACGAAATGACAGCTGCGGACATGCAGCACATGTTCACCGATGAACGCTTGTCTCGAACGGAGATTGCCACCCTGATTGGGCTGTTGGTTCGGGTTCCAGTCGACTACGCTAAACCAGAATTTGACGCGTTGCAGAGGTATGCTGATTCAACGGACGCTCTTCTGGCGGAGTTGCACCAATCCATGTCGCGGGAGGGTATGGCAACACACGACTGGGTCGAGCTCGCCGAGAAAGGCGGGAACCCATTCGCGAACGGCGCCGCGATGCGCGAGCCCATCTTCTACGGAGGCGAATCAGCGTACAGCTTTCAGTACCGCGACCTTTCAGTACGAAAATACGGTGCGGACAGTACCTGGTTGAAGGCAAATAGGGGATTTACTCCTGACGTTGCCCGAAACATTGGCTGTGCGCTCGAGAGGCTACAGAACGCCAAAATAGTGCATTGCCGGAATGAGGCTCAGCACGCCAATTCGCCGGAGGCGTGGACATTTCTATCGATATATCAGTTTTCGGTTGAAGAGCTTGTCAATGAATCCGGCCACAAACGTGAAGACGTAGAGGCTGTCCTTGCGGCGTTTAGCCTGCCTGCTGACAACAGGAACGAAAGCTTCCAATCACTACACGACTTCAACGTCACCAATGCGTGCCCAATCCTGCGTGTCGGAGACGGTACCTTCATTTTGTTTCAGGCCTACAGCCTCATGGAGGCGCTGTATGAGTCGCCGTTCTACTGGATGACTGCTGATGTTAGCGGCGGTGTAAAAGCGTCATTAGATGGCGGCGCAAAGTTGAGTAGAA